>VGNF01000021.1 GCA_016866195.1 Chloroflexota bacterium
AAAAGCCGGATCGAGACGTTCTACGATCAGAGCGGTCCCATCGGGGAGTGGATGTCCTCCCAGGCGGCGATGCAGAAGTTTCTCGAACTACCCAAGGATCTGCAGGATTTTGTTTGCCAGCCGGTCAACCGCCCATACCTGGAGTTGTCCATGAAGCTCAGCAGCATGTCCAAGGACAAACTGCGGTCGGTGGCGGAAGGTTTGCTGGATATCACTTTGTAACCGTCCTTCCTTTCGGGGTGTATCGATGACAACCGACCCTGCACAGCTCGCCGAACGAGGGAAACGCGCCTTTGAAGAGCAGGAATTTGAAAAAGCAGCGATGTTGTTCCAACAGGCTGCGGATGGATTCACTCTCGGACGCAACGGGCTCTTGGCGGCGGAGATGAGGAACAGCCTTAGCGTTGCCCTGCTCAAGATGAACCGACCGCAGGAAGCGCTTGATGCCGCGCTTGGAACCGACTCGATATTTGCTGGTGCTGCTGATCTGGGACGCCAGGCCATGGCCTTGGGGAATCAGGCTGCAGCGCTGGAGTCGCTGCATCGTTTGGATGAAGCCCTGGGAAAATATGAGCAGTCGGCGAAACTCTTCGGTCGGACCGGCGACGGCGAAATGCGATCCCTGGTGATGAAGTCCGCAGCGGCTATCCAACTGAAGACAGGCCGCGTTTCCGAGTCCGCCTTCAAGATGATGGGGGCGCTGGATGCCACGGACAAACCCACATGGTTGGAACGCATTTTAAAATTCCTCCTGCGCTTCATTAAATGAAATGATCAACATCAGCCTGATCGTTCGGCAAGCCTCAATCCAGGATCACCAGCAGATCGCCAGTCTGCTGTTCCACGAGGCCAATCTTCATCGTCATCTTGACTGGCGATCGCCGCTGGACTGGCTGGGGTCGGATCGTTACTGGGTGCTGAAGGATGGAAACCGAATCCTGGCTGTTATGGCCTGTCCGGAAGATCCGCAAGGTGTCTCCTGGATTAGGGTGTTTGGTTATCTGCCTCATCTGGCGGGAGCAGAAGCCTGGCGTATTCTGTGGGAAACCGCCAAAGGCGAAATGGAATTATCTCCAAACCTGCAGGTGGCTGCGATCGCCTTGAAACAATGGTTTCAGACGATACTGCTGGAGAGCGGGTTTGCTCCACGACAATCGATCCTATCACTCGAATTGCGCAGGGAGTACTTCGTCCAATCCTTCCCCCTGCCAGCGGGAATGCGCATCCGCCCCATGCTCGAGTCGGATCTCCCGCAAATTGCCCAACTGGACCTGGATGCGTTTGGATCGTTCTGGCATAACTCCCAGGATTCGCTTTCCCGGGCCCGATCACAATCGGTATACGCATCGGTGCTTGAGGATTTTTCGGGACTGGTGGGATACCAGATCAGCACGGGAAATCCTTTTGGCGCTCATTTGGCAAGGCTCGGGGTACGGAAGCAGGCTCAAAACCGCGGATTGGGCGCCGGGCTGGTGTGCGATCTCGTTCGCAAATTGACCCCGGCTCACTCATCGCTCCTGACCGTCAATACCCAAACCGATAATGCAGCCTCGCTGGCCTTGTATAAAAAACTGGGTTTTATCCAAACCGGCGATCATTTTCCGGTGCTGGTATACCCGTTGGGGCATTCCAGCGCGCTGCGTTAATATCGAAAGTGTGGTTAGGCTTTCCTGCCTTGTTTCGGCCTGATCGTGTTTAGAGACTTATAAGTCTGTATAGCAATGGGGAACATTCACGCTGAGGCCCAATCCTGACCCTGCCCCTGCTGCAATCCTATAAAAGCAGCGCCCAATACACTTCGCGAACAATCCCTGCAACAGAGCGATGAGAACTCATTAACCCCCAACTGGACAAATCAATATTCGCATGGGAAAATCAAGCGGTCACACCATTAATCGTTGATCAGGAGAAAGCATGAACCAACAAAGAGAAATGAGCAAACGGCAGGTGCGCCGGCAGGAAATTCGCCGCAAGGAGGCGCGCGGACGGTGGCTGGGTATCGGGATGATCACAGTCGGGGCGCTGTTTTTCGCTTTTGTGATCATCTGGCCTAACGTTCGTCCGGTTGCCGCCATCCAGACCGTTCCCGCCAATCCACGTCCTCAGGCGGATGCCAACCACATGGGGGATCCGGATGCGCCGGTAAGCATCGTCGAGTATTCTGATTATCAGTGTCCGTTCTGCGAGCGCTTCTCCACCCTCACCGAGCCTTCGATCGTGGAGCAATACGTGTCCACCGGTAAGGTGTATTTCACCTACCGCTCAGCCGGAAACTGGGTGAGCCGCAACATCGGGGGTGGAAAGACTGAATCAGAGGATTCGGCCATGGCTGCCTACTGCGCCGGGGAGCAGAACAAATATTGGGAAATGCATGACATGCTGTTTGCCAATGTAATCGGGGAGGATGTCGGATCGTTCACCGTCCGCCGCTTGAATTCCATCGCGGAGGCAACCGGCCTGGACATGACGCAATACGAGGAATGTTTCTCCAGCGAAAAATTCAGGGAACAGGTGGATCAGGACTTGGAGGATGCGGTCAGGGCCGGCGTGAATGGAACTCCATCCTTTGTCGTATCCTATGTGGATGCCTCCGGTCAGGAGGTATCGCAATTAATTGAAGGTGCCCAGCCGTTCGACGTCTTCCAGCAGGCGATCGAGACCGCCTGGCAGCTTCAGGAAAATGATCGGTACTTAAGAAAAAAAAGGACACGGGCGACCATCCCCGTGTCCTTTTTTGATGGTCCTTTTATTCGTGAACCGGCGTGTCCCGGTGCACGATCCCCTGCTGCCAGGCATAGACAGCCACCTGTGTGCGATCCGCCAGATGCAGCTTGTTCAAAATGTTGCTCACGTGTCCCTTTACCGTGTTCTCGCTGATGTAAAGCTTTTCGGCGATCTGACTGTTGGTCAGGCCGTTGGCGATCCGCTTTAAGACTTCCAGTTCTCGATCGGTCAGCTCGGTGAAGAGCGGTTGCTCCTCGCCATCCTCGCCGCGCAGGTTTTGCAGGACGCGCGCCGCCACGCGCGGGTGCAGGGTTACCTCGCCCTGTATGGCACGATGCAGCACATCCACCAGCTTTTCCATTTTCATGTCTTTCAAGATGTAGGAGATGGCTCCTGCTTTAAGGGCCGGGAAGATGTGAATATCTTCGTGATAGGAAGTCAGGACAACCACCTGGGTGCGCGGGCTGATCTGTCGCAGCCGCCGGGTGGTTTCGATGCCGTCCATGCCCGGCATGATCAAATCCAGCAGGACGATATCCGGGATCAATTCAGAAACCAGGCTCAAGGCCTCCTCGCCGGAGGCGGCCTCGCCGACCACTTGAAATTCAGGCGTGGTTTCCAGGAAGGATCGAATTCCGCTGCGCACCACTTCATGATCGTCCACGACAAGGATGGTTGTTCTGTTCGATTTCATGTCCTTTCAACTCCTGCAGGCACCTCAAGTGGTACCTGAACGATCACCCGCGTTCCCTGCCCGGGAGCGCTGTGAATTTGAATCGTACCATGGATGCTTGCGATCCGTTCGCGCATCGAGCGGATACCCATGCCTTTCGCCTTCTGGTCAAGGTCGAATCCGCCGCCGTTGTCGGTGATAAGGACCTGGAGCGATTCGGGAGCATAGACCAGGGAAACCTCCACGCGCGTGGCCTGGCTGTGGCGGGATACATTGGCGAGCGCCTCCTGAATGACGCGATAGATGGCTTGCTCCGTTTCCAGCGGAAGGGGCCGGTCGTCGCAGACCGAAAGGTCCACCACGGCGTCGTTGCGATTTTCCCATTCGTAGACGTACTCGCGCAAGGTGGTCAGCAATCCCTTGTCTTGAAGTGCGATCGGGTAGATCTCCTGGATCAGGAAGGTCAATTCCTGGATCACTTCATAGATCAGCGTCTCCGCCTCGCTCAGATGAGGTTGGATGGCATCGGACCTGGCCTTCCACATTCCGTTCGCCGTTCCAAGCTGCGCCAACGCGGCAAAGGCCTTCTGTTTGGCGCTGTCGTGCAGGTCGCGCGCCAGGCGGTTGCGTTCCTCCATGACCGCCAGATCCTTGGTTTGTTCGAACAACTGCATATTGGCAATGGACAGGGAGGCGCGCTGAACGAGTGCGGTGTACAGCCGGACGATATCCTCGGTCAGCGCGTTTGGGCGTGTGTACCCGACGTCGAAGATGGCGACCACTTGCCCGTCCACCTCGATCGGGAAGTGAGCCATGGACTGAATCCCCTCCTCGGTCAACATGGTTTGAATCGCAGGGTCAAGCCTGCTGATTTCACCATTTTGAAGGGTCACCGGTTTGCCGGACTTCAAGGACTGTTCGATCAGCTTCTTGTGGGCTTCATAGCCGAATGCGTTCAGGGTTTGCGGGAGGAAGCCGTGGCTGACGCGCGGCAGAATGCGCGTGTGCTGATCATTCCAGACAAAGACAGCGCTTCGGTCGGCCTTTAAGAGGGAAACGGATACATCCACGAGCGTCTGGCAGACCTGGTTCAAAGTGACATTGCGCAGGATCCTCTCATCGGCTTCGTAGAGAGCTTCGATCTCGCGTGAGCGTTTTTCCAAATCCGCCGTGCGCCTGCTCACCAGACGTTCGAGTTCGCGATTGCGGGCTTCGACGCTCTTGACCCGCCAGCGCAACCCTCCGGCGATCGAGGTAGCCAGGGCTGCCAAAGCGAGGACTTGAAACCACCAGGTTTCCCAGAAGGGTGGAACGACGGTCACTTTGATGGAAGTACCGCTCTCATTCCATGTTCCATCGCTGTTGGATCCGCGCAGGCGCAGGGTATAGGTGCCGCCCGGCAGGTTGGTATAGCGGCCGGTGCGCTTGTTCCCGTTGAAGACCCAGTTTGAGTCGAAATTCTCGAGGAAATAGGAATATTGATTCTTGTTCGGCTGTCCGAAGGCCAGCGCGGCAAATTCGAATTCGAACGAGTCCTGGGGCCAGACCAGCGTGACCTCCTGCACGGTCTCGACCGTACGATCAAGGCTCATCGCGCTGCCATCCTGTGATAGGGAGGTCAGGACGAGGGCGGGAGGCAGCGGGTCGTCGAGTACGTCCCGTGGAGCGAACACGTTCAACCCGTTGATGCCGCCGAAATACAGGTTTCCCTCCCTGTCGCTGGCAAAGGCATTCTGGTTGAATTCGTTGCTTTGCAGGCCGTCGCTGGCGGTGTAGTTGCGGAAGGTCTCCCGCAGCGGATCGAATCGCGACAACCCGAAGTTGGTGCTCAACCACAGATGGCCAAACTCGTCTTCGAGAATGCCGTAGATCACCTCGTTGGGCAGGCCGTTCTTTTCGGTGTAACGCTTGAACGAATCGGTCGGAGGAAGGTACAGGTTCAAACCGCCGCCGTTGGTTCCCACCCACAAGTTCCCATGGGAATCCCGAAACAGGCAGAGGATCGAATCGCTCCCCAGGCTGGTCGGATCAGCCAGGTCCTTGCGGTATTCCTCCACCAAGGTCGACGAGGTGGAGATGCGTTTCAATCCATCATCTGTCGTGCCAACCCAGAGGTTTCCCTGGCTGTCATCCAGGATGGCTGAGACGGAATTGAAGTTGACTGCGCTTTCATCACTCGAATCGAGCCTGTAGTTGATGAAGGATTGAGTGGTCGCGTCGAAAAGATACAGGCCGCGCCCGGTGCCGGTCCACAGGTTCCCCTGACGGTCCTCGTGAATGGCAATCAGCGGCGAACCACTGAGCAGGTTGGACACACCTGCATCCGGCTGGTAGCGCGTGAAATTTCCGGTTTTGGGATCATACTGGTTGAGCCCATGCTGGGTCCCGATCCAGATTCGGCCGGCGCTATCCGCCTCGAGCGCGATCAGGTCATCGCTATCCAGGCTGTTGGGATTGGAGGGATCGTGGCGGTATTGTGTGAACCAGCCGGATTTCGGATCGAATCGGTTCAATCCTCCGCCATTCACGCCGATCCACACAATTCCCTGCTTATCCACAAGGATCGGGAAGATCAGGTTGCCGCTCAGGCTGTTCGGGTCGTCGGGATTGTTGCGGTAGTACGTAAACTTATCCTGCTGGCGATTGTATTTGTTGATCCCACCGCCATAGGTGCCCACCCACAACACTCCGCTGCGGTCTTCGTAAATGTCATACACCGTGTTGTTGCTCAGGCTGTTGCCCACCGTCGGCTGATGGCGGTGATGGATGAAGGTGTTCGTTTGGAAATCATAGCGATCGAGACCGTGGTTGGTGCCGAGCCACAGCCCTCCGGAACGATCCTTGTAGACAGCATACACGAGATTTCCGCCAATACTGCCCTTTTCCCCCGGCGAATTTATGAACCTTCGAAACGAGGATTCAGAAGGTTCCAGGCGATTGAGACCGTTGCCGGTGCCCACCCAGATCCGGCCATTCGTATCCTCAGCAATACTGAGGACATGGTTGTGGCTCAACGAGGCGGGGTCGTTCTCATTGAATTTGAACGCTCGATAGGTGTTGGTGGATGGGTCGTATGAATTCAGGCCGGCGTTGTACATGCCGATCCATAGAGTCCCATGCGAATCCTTGAACAGGGCGGTGATCGAATTGCTGCTCAGGCTGTTTGGATCTTCGCTTTTGGAGCGGTGATGGGAAATGACCCCCGTGCCCAGGTCGAGTCGATCCAATCCGTTTTCGGTCCCGATCCACAGACTGGATCCGTCTACCAGCAACGCCGTGATCCTGCCGTTGATAAGGCCCTGGGGATTTGTCTCATCCGGCAGGATGCGGGTGAAATTGCCGGAGACCGGGTCGTAGCGGTTCACTCCGCCGAACCGTGTGCCGATCCATATCTGACTGTTTGAATCCTCGGCCAGGCTCGTGATCCAACGGTCGCTCAAACTGCCCGGATCGTCCTCATCGGGTTTAAAGATCTTGAAGGTGTATCCATCGTAACGATTCAGGCCGTCCTCCGTACCGATCCACAGGAATCCGGCCTGATCCTGAAGGATGGCTGTGACCACGCTTTGTGACAGGCCTTCCTCCAGGCTGAGCTGCTCAAAGCGGATGTTCTGGCTGTAGGTGGTGTTGGGCTGGAGAAGTCCGGATGAGCTTTCTGGAATTACCGAGTCGGAAGGCGAGCGCCCTGCCTCGGGGGTCGTGATTGCATTCTGGCAGGAGACACCCGCCAGAACGGTCAGGAGGGTCAATTTCTTGAGAAGAGTACCCATTGTCAAATCCAATTATATGCAGAATGGAGTGGATTTGGCCTAACTGCCACCCCTCCGTGGAGGGGTTTTCCGCTGACCGAACGTCATCGGCGGGTTGGCAGGCTTGTTCCAGGCGGGACTTTGTACCCAGGTACTTTTCGTGATCCCTGTAATCTACCTGTAATTTCGGAGCCTGTATAATTCAATGATAATCAGCGAGTATCCTACGGAAAATTTCATGGCCTCCTGGTACGTTATCCGCAGCAAACCGCGCAAAGAAAGCCTGCTTTTTCATCAATTGCGGGCGCATGGGATCGAAGTATTCTTCCCGGAGATCAAAGTCAAGCCGGTCAATCCCCGCGCCTCGAAAACCCAGGCGTATTTTCCCGGGTACATGTTCGTGCACGTGGACCTGCCGCGCGTGGGTTTTTCACTCCTGAACTGGATGCCGTATTCGCTTGGCCTGGTTTCCTTTGGCGGAGAGATTCCCCGCGTGTCGGATGAATTGATCCATCTCATCCGCAAGCAGGCTGATACCTGCGAGGTCAAATCTCCGACGGCAGTCCTGAAACACGGAGACCTGGTTGCGATCGAGCGCGGACCGTTTGCCGGGTACAAGGCCATCTTCGACACCACCCTGTGCGGGACTGAACGGGCGCGGGTGCTGCTGAAGTTGCTGCAGAACAAGCGGTTACCGATCGACCTGCCGGTGAACTACCTGGATCTGCGGCAGCGCTGACCGTTCGTAAGTACATGTCACCCTGAGCATTGTCCTGTGAATCGTGCAGGTACAAGCGATGGGTCTCCATAGATGAAATGCTCGGTCTGACATGATTAATGTCGGAAGGGCGGATGCTTGGAAGTCGCTGAAGAAAATTTATGGATATTTCAACCAACTTGCCGGCAAGCGAAGAGGACTGGGACCTGATCATCGAGCCCAGTAGAAGCCTGCTGGATTTGCGCCTGGGGGAATTGTGGCGGTACCGCGACCTGGTGATGCTCTTCGTACGACGCGATTTTGTAGCCGTCTACAAGCAGACCATCCTCGGGCCGCTGTGGTATCTGATCCAACCGCTATTGACGACGATCACGTTCACTTTCATCTTCGGAAATATCGCCCGGCTGCCCACGGACGGCCTGCCGCAATTCCTGTTCTATATGTCCGGCACGGTGGTCTGGTCTTACTTTGCCGCCTGCCTGACCAAGACCAGCGAGACCTTCGTGCAAAATGCGAACCTGTTTGGGAAAGTTTATTTCCCGCGCATGGCAGTGCCGGTTTCGATCCTGATCTCCAACCTGATCACCTTCGTTGTCCAGTTTGCATTGTTCCTTCTTTTCGTCGGATATTTCAGCCTGGGTGGTACAGCAATTCAGGTGAATTGGATTTGGATTGCACTTTCACCGCTCCTGATCCTGATGATGGCCGGTCTTGGGCTCGGCTTCGGAATCATCATCTCTTCCCTGACCACCAAGTACCGCGACCTGCGCTTTCTTGTTCAATTTGGCGTACAGCTGCTGATGTATGCCACACCGGTAATCTACCCGGTTTCCTCCATCCCCGAACGCTTTCAATGGATCATCCTTGCCAACCCGATGACTCCCATTGTGGAGGCCTTCCGCTATGCCTTCCTTGGAGCAGGGACGGTGAATACAAGTCTTTTGCTTTATAGTTTTGGTTTCATGCTGGTCGTGGTGATCTTGGGGAGCATCATCTTCAACCGCGTCGAGCGGACATTCATGGATACGGTGTAGAAGACCGGAGACGGGAAGCTCGGAGACGGACGATGGAGGAATATAAATTTCAGAAATTGCAGGTGTATCAACTGGCACTCAAGTATGTTCGTTCCGTCTATACATTGAGTGAAACCTTGCCGCAACGTGAGCGATTTAATTTATCCAGTCAGATCGAACGTGCAGCCACATCCATTGTGCTGAATATTGCCGAAGGGTCGACCGGCCAATCCAACCCGGAGCAAAACCGCTTTCTTGGATTGGCGTTGCGGTCATATTTAGAGACTGTTGCCTGTTTCGATATAATCGAACTTGGCGGTTACGTGCCCGCTGAGGGTCTTGCCTCCATTCGTGCAGAGGGTCACGAGCTTTTTATCAAGCTGTCCGCTTTACGAAAATCGCTTCGTTAGACCTGGACGGAGAACCAGGTTCTTTCTTATCGGTCATCGGTCCTCCGTCCTCTGATGGTGAGGTATTTGAGCGGTATCGAGTGCTAATGGACACGGTATAATTTATTTTGTAATGAAGAACATCCAACCTCGACGACCATCGGATCTATCCCCCTATACGCAAGCCTGCCTCGAAGCGCTCGTGAATGCACACCTTGCGGATTGCATTTCTCTTGGGGGTGCTTTGGGGCTGTTCCATTATTTCGACTATCGTCCAACCCATGATGCGGATGCATGGTGGTCTGAATCTGCCACACAGGAACAAAAACATGCTGTGGCCCGGTTGTTGGAAACCACCCTTTCTGCTTTTGGCTAGCCACCTGACAGTTTCAACGATAGGCACATAAGGAAGGTGAAACGGGTAGCGAATTCAACAATTTTCTTTCGAGCAAACGGAGCCCGATCTGGAACAAGCTCAGATCGCGACGATCTTTTCGGTCGACCAGATGGCGTAAACCTGCACGAATGAATTTGCCGCCATTGGAAAGGAGCCAAACATATAGGAAGGCTACAGCCAAGGTCAGTTTGGACAAGCGCGTGAAATGTCGCAGCATGGTGCTCTCCAAATCAAAGCCGTGTCCTTTCATATCGCCAAACATTTCTTCGATCCACATTCTGCGCTGGTAGTACCGCAGTGTCAAACTCCGATCCGGCAGGTTGGTCGCCAGGCACCAAGGTTCTTTTTCGCCCTTGGCCCAATGGATCAGGATGGAGACATGATAGATTTCATTCTTGGTCAAGTAGGTGTTTGACAACCAAACACTTTGTCCTGCTTTGTGAACATAGCTACCCAGCTTTCGCCAACTCATCTGAGTCTCATCCCAGACACCGGTACTGGTTTTCTGACGCAAGGCATAGAACCAATGCCACTGATCCAGGTGTCGCAAGACCAAAATCGAGCCAAATTCGCTGTCGCCAACCAGAAAAACGGCTGATTTCTTCGGCAACAAGCCCTTGACATACTTCAACAGTGCCAGTTGCTGCCTACCCGTGCTATGCCCCCGAACGTGTTTGACCCATGTCCAGACAATCGGAATCGCACGATGACGATACGCCAAACTGACCATCAGAAGTTGATGACCAAAACCAACTTTCGTGCCATCCACGATCAAGCGGATTTCACCCAGCCAGGCAAATTGTGCTTCCAGCCATTGTCGGGCAATTGGTTCGTACCAGTCCCGCACTTGAATGGCTGGATTGTCCAGAAATCGGCTCAGCCGCCTGACCGTGCTCAGGTTCTTGGCTTCCCCAAGTACCTTTCCAGCAATCTTGCTCAACTGTACTGAACGACTATGAAACATGCCAACCACCAGCCAGACAAAGTTTCTCACTTGGGTAATCCGCTGCTTCGGGCGCAGTTCACAAATTTGGCGAATCCAAGTACGATACATCTGGTTGATCGGCATGGGAAGCTCCGGGCAAAGTTTCTTGTGGTAAAGCAACTTTACCCGCTTTTCTCCGCCGATCAACTGCTCTTTTGCAAAGTGTCAGGTCGCTAGGATAATATCAACGCAATAATTCGTCCGGGCTACTCGTAAAACTAGTGCTTATTTATGTCCACATCTTTCGCATTTGGATAGATTTAAAAAGGAATTCACACATGGAGCAAGAGCATATTTACACATCCCATACTAGGAAACAAGGTCAACTCAAAATCAAAGATATTAAGAAAAACCGTAAACCATATAACAAACCTCGTTTGCGGATTATGGGAAGCATTCAGAGCCTAACCCTCGGTCCAACCCCCGGTCGTGGTGAAAGTGGTAATCCAGCAGTGTATCTCGGTCTTCCATAGCCTAATCTCTATGTTCTCAGGTAATATACAAACTCGGCGATTACGATTTGTTGGATCATTATTTGGACGAGTAAATTTTGACAGTGATATTAGACCCACCCGAAAATTTTACTTGGGCAAGTCTGTAAACGCTCGTTTTACTTCGGGTTATGTGTCGGAAGATAATCGTAAGGTGGAGGCTTGGTCGGGCGATCTAGGTACCATCTTGAAAGTGGAAGGAGGGAGTGATTTTTATATTAGCCCAGATGGGAAGCAAATTGAATGGCTAGGCGATGAATGCGATTCGATAAAAGAAATCGACAATGGGATCCTGTTTGGTCCAGCATTGGTTATCGCGCTTGCGATGCAAGATACATGGTCGATGCATACCAGCGCTGTGATGGCTGAGGGCAGAGTCATTGCCTTTCTTGGAGAATCCGGTCAAGGCAAATCCACCCTGGCCGCCTTCTTGTCTAGAAAGAGCGGGTGGCAATTGGTCGCCGATGATATCTTGCCGGTGACATATGAAGATCCCAAAGTGACCGCCTGGCCGCGTTTCCCGCAACTCAAACTGCCTGCGGATGCGCAACCGGGGCTTGCTTTGTCGGAAAAACTGTCTTTATCAAGGATATGTCTCCTCTCGCCAACCGACAGAGATCCGAAATTGCATCTGCTGTCAAGGGGCGAGACTGTCCAGGCTTTGCTCAGTCACACAGCAGGCACGCGCCTGTTCAGTCCAGAGCTGCTATCGAAGCACCTGGATTTCTGCGCGCATGCCGCCGGACACCTGGCGGCTTATCGGCTCGATTACCCTCATCGCAAGGATGCCCTTCCGGTTGTGCAGAAGTTGTTGGAGGACATCTGCTGACCCTGGACGCCCTGCTTCACATCCCTGCCAATGTTTCGTTTTCTGTGGTGGGCGAGGACGCCTTCCTGCTCAACACGCAAACCAACAAATACTTTTCCCTGGAGAAGGTCGGCACGCGTTTGTGGGAATTGTTGAGCCAGGGCAGATCTCTCAGGGAGGCATATCAAAGGCTGCTCAAGGAATATGAAGTCTCACCGGCCGAACTGGAGTCGGATTTGCTGGAGCTCGTAAACCATATGATGGAGAATGGCCTGGTTGAAATCGTTTCTGCATAGAGTTCATCTGGCGAGTGAGATATCTCTATCCAATTGGTGGATACTGTTCCGCGCCTGGTGGAGATTGCTGTACTTCCATCTGGTACTGAAATGGATCAGCTTGGAGGAACTTGGCGGGTCCGCGAAAATCGCCAAAGGTGATCTGCCATGTCCCGGCGAGAAATTGCGAATTGCCGAGCAGGTTCAGAGATTGGTCTATTGGGCTTCTCGATTGCACGTGATCCCGACGACCTGCCTGGACCGGTCGCTGACTCTTCAGTTTCTGTTATCTGAGAGGAATATACCCGCCGAGCTGAGAATCGGAGTGGAGAAATCGGCGAACCGAATCCATGCTCATGCCTGGGTGGAGGTCTCCGGGATTGGCCTCGGCGAGGTCGATGGTGTTGCCAAGCGGTTCGCAGTATTGGAATCAAGCGCGAAGATCGAAAACGATGTATTGAAAATAATTATGGAAGCTCCTAGAAGTCATGCCTGAAAAGAAGATTGCGACTCGTCAACCTCGCGAGAAATCACGTGAGCTGGTCAGGGAGAATCGCGGCGCCCGCAAACGAAGAATGCGCTGGTGGTATCTGGTTCCAGGGCTCATCTTTTTGTCCCTGCTCATCCTAGGCGGCATAAAGGCAAGCAGGATCTACGATCTTGCCCTGCGCCTGCGGCAGGATTTGACCAAAATCCAGGAACTGGCTGGGCGATCGGATTCCCGGGTCGAACGGCTTAAAGATGCTGGACCCTTGCTCAATTCATTGCGATCGGATTTTGTGTCGTTGAAACACGAGGTCGAGCCGTTTCTTGGGATGGGAGCCTGGTTGAAGTGGGTGCCTGTGCATGGCGGCGATCTCGCTGCGGCGAGGGACCTGTTTGAGCTGGCAGATTCTCTATTGGCAGCTGCAGACCAGACCTACAAAGCCTTGATCCCTTTTGTGGAAGGTGAGGGATTGTCTCGAATCGATACGTACCGTATTACGAATTTCCTGAAGCAGGCTCGCCCCGATTTGGAAGAGGCTCAAGCCGAATTGGAAAGGGCGGTTTCGGCGCGGGATAGGATAGAACCGGATCGGCTATCCCCGCAAGTCGGTGAAATTTTGATGGAGGATGTGGATCCGGTGCTCGAGACGTTTCAGGATGTCCTGACCGTCGCGGTTGAGTTTCCGGGTCTAATGGGGGCTACGAACGATGGATCTGTGAAATACCTGCTATTGGTGCAGAACGAGGATGAACTGCGACCCACCGGGGGTTTCATCACCGCGGCGGATACGCTGGTCATTCGCAATGGCCGCTTGAGCACAGTAACCTTTGTCAATTCCGGAAACCTGGATAATTGGGACCGCCCGTATCCGGTGGCTCCCTGGCAGCTCAAGCAGTACATGAACAGCCGGGTTTTGATCTTCCGCGATTCGAACTGGTTCACCGATTTTCGCACGGCCGCCATGTATGCCGAATACCTGTACTCCTATTCCGAGGACCAGTCGGTGGATGGGGTGATCGCCTTCGATCAGCACTTTTTGGTGGAGCTTCTCAAGGTGACCGGCCCGCCCGAGGTCGAGGATGCGCCGTATCCGATCGATGCGAATAACGTTGTGGAGTATATGCGTGCGGCAAAGGAGCCGACGCCGGAAAACCTCGCCACACCCGGCTGGAACAACAAGGTCTTCCTGAACAAGATCACCATTGCACTGATCCGGAAGGTATTCAGCGGCGATGTGGAATGGGAACCCTTGTTCACGATCCTGCTTCAGGAGTTGAACGGACATCATCTGTTGGTTCAGTTGGACAACCCGGCCATGACCTCCCTGCTTGAAAAGTATGCATGGGATGGAGCGGTGCGGCCGGGGGAGGGGGATTTCCTCATGGTGGTCGATTCCAATATCGGTTTCAACAAGACCAGCACCGTGATCGAAACCCGCCTGTCCTATGAGGTGGATCTGAGAAATCCCATCTCTCCAAGCGGATCACTAACGGTGGCCCATGTGAACCGGGCCGAGGGGGTGAAGGTGTGCAAGCACTGGAGCAAGATCAAGGCGGAGGGCGAGCAATACTACCCCGTTTCCGATTGTTACTGGAATTACCTGCGCGTCTATACCCCGGACGGAACGAAGCTTCTCGAAGCAGTTCCCCAGGATATTCCGGATAATTGGATGATCATCAAGAGGCAGAATCCGTCACAGGTGGATTTTCTGGAGGAGGACATCGAAGGCGTTCAAGCGTTTGGCACATTGCAGGTAGTTCAGGGAGGCGAGTCCCTCTCGATGAATTTTCGATACGCCCTGCCGGCTGATATGGTTGGATCAGATCCAGTGACGGGTTATCAAGTTTACCGCCTCAAGGTGCAAAAACAACCCGGCACGGTTGCAATCCCTCTCACCATCCAAATCCGGTTCCCAAAGAATTCCAAAATCGAGGCAAGTCCAGCCGGCGCGGAGGTGAAAGGCTATAATGTTCAATATCAGGCCAAGCTTTCGGAAGATTTAAATCTGGAATTCGTATTCGTTGTTCCGTGAAATTTGTCTCCGCTCAAGTGTCTCAGGTCAGGAATAATTTTAAAATGGATCTTTTTCGTCGAAGGTCGTGAGGAAATGGCATGAAAACATACATGAAGTACTTGCTCGTTTTCGTACTCGTAGGAACCATCGTGGGTGTCGCGAGGAGCGATCCTGCCTGGGCGGGGGCGCCGCCCAGGTCTTCCCAGCCTGCCGGCGCCTACCTGCCAAACTCGGAAATCATCATCACCGAAACCGGGGAATATACGGTCGGTGGTTTGTGCACACTGGAGGCCATCTACAAGCAGCAGGGATTGATGGACAAAGCCGCGGTGGATGTCCCCGCAGAGATTTCCGAGCAGGTTCCCTTTGCCTACGAAGGAGACCTGTACCTGGCCGGGTGTCATATCCGCCATTACAAGCAGGAGCAGCTGATCCGTGAGGCAAATACATCGGATGGAAGTTGGGAGGTCTGTTTTGGGGACCGGCCGGATGAGGAACTGACGATCTATTATTACCCGGATGAAATTTTCACCGATGAGCCGGTCTGGCAGCCATTACCCACGGTAGAGCAGGATGGGTTTGTGTGTGCCCCGGCCGTCTATTCCGGTGTGTATGCGCCGGCGGGCATCCTGCTGCGGCAGACGGAGACGGGTGGGGGCGGTGCCGCTCAGGTGATTGAGAATCGGGCGGGAACGGTCCAGCCGCCTTCATCTTCGAACACGATCACCCGCTCCGGAACATATGCCATTGGAGGCGTGTGTTCGATCATCGTCGAATATTTCGTTGACGGCCTGACGAATGTCGTCCATGTGGAGGAGAACATCGAAATCTCCTACAACGTGCCCTTTCCGGATAATGAGGGGCTGATCTACCTGCCTGGCTGCCATGTGTTTCACTATCGCACAGGCGAGCTGGTGGAGGAAGTTACCCAGCGCGAGGGGAAATGGATGATTTGTTTCGCTGCCGTTCCGAATCGTGAGACGACGATCTTCTTCTATTACGCGGATGACGATTTCAGCCCGGTGGACTCGGTCTGGGCGCCTCTCGAAACGACCGTCAAAAATGGCCTGGCGTGTGCCCCGTTGACCAACTTTACGGCTGTGTACGCGCCGGTGGGAAAATAGCCTAACCCAAAATTTGAAGGTGCCGAGGACAGGATGGAGGCGCAGGCCTGTATCCTGTCCTTCTTATTGGGATATGTTTCGCTCAATCCGCTTCATCCAAATCGTTCCATTTGCATTTCTGGTGATCCTCCTGGCGGTGGTGTATTTAAGGAGTCTCGCCCCCGGCCTGACGTGGGCAAATCATGGAGCGGATGGTGGGGATTTGATCGCGGCGGCGGCAACGGGTGGAGTCGCCCATCCCACCGGGTATCCGGTGTATCTGCTGGTTGCACGCGTATTTCAACTCATCCCTGTCGGGACGCTGGCTTTTCGTACAAATTTGTTATCCGCCTGCGCGACAATCCTTGCGGCTTCCCTCCTGTTTCAATCCGTGTTTCACCTTTGGCCGGATTCCAGCCAATTGTCCAAAAACCTTGCGGGATTAATCTCGGCTTTTGCCTTCGGATTGGCACCGATGATCTGGTCCCAGGCGGTGATCACGGAAGTTCATGCGTTGCATGGATTGTTCGTCGCCCTGCTGCTTCTGTTCTCAACAGATCGATATACTCAGGAGACCACGTCCGGACGTTTGGATTGCGCATTGGGGTTGACTTTCGGTCTGGCGTTGGGGAATCACGTTACCATCATCCTTTTGATTCCCATTTTGCTGACTTCGTTACCATCCGTTGAGTCATCCACCCTCCCAGGAACCGCCCGTTACCTGCGTTCCATTGGCCGACGATTTGCCTGGATGGGAATCGGATTGGCGGCTTATCTGCTCCTGCCCCTGCGGGCTGCATCTCACCCTCCGGTCAATTGGGGAAATCCAATACACCTGAACGGATTCATGTGGCTGGTAAGCGGCAATTTGTTTCAGGATCTGTTCTCGGCACTGCCGCTGCCTGTCGTGTGGGAACGATCCCAGGCTGCAGCTGTTCTATTGCTGGACCAGTTCGGTTTACCGGGCATGGTTTTGGGGCTTTCCGGCCTTGTTTTCTTTTTCAGACCTTCCCGCTGGAATTGGCTCTCGTTGTGGATCATGGGTGTGCATGGGATTTTCGCAGTGATCTACGGTGCGGATGATTCGTTCCTTTACCTGATCCCCGCCTTTCTGTGCTTTGCCGTGTGGATCGGATTGGGATTTATGGGGATGGCAAAATCCCTTTCTCGTCGGTTCAGAGGCGCAGGACCAATTCTCGGTTTATCGATCATCTTGTATCTTTTCGTTCTCGCCGGAACCCATTGGACGGAGGTGGATGCCTCTGGAGATTTGCGCGCGGAACAGTTCGGGAGACAAGTCCTTGACCAGGCACCCCAGCAAGCGCTGATATTCATGCGAGGTGACCGGGCGGTCTTCACGATGTGGTATTTTCATTATGCCTTGCGCGAACGGCCGGACCTTGTATTTATCGCAACGGACTTGCTGCCATTCGAATGGTATCAGGATACCCTCCGAAACACCTATCCCGAGCTGGTGTTGCCGATGCTTGCGCCCTTCCCGGAAGTGGTGATCGCATCCAATCCCGGGCGAGATGTATGCAATCTTGATGAAGCACAGACCCCCTCCTTGATTTGCCAACAGACTCCGGGCGGTCCTTGATTCAGTATGGAATGTCATCCATGTATATTGGAACCTTTTCATTTTGCACAATGACATCTTGTTCAGGCATGAACCCGCTCGCTGATTTCGTACACGAAGAGTAGCCGCACGCAGCGGTGATGAAGCGCGGTCTTCCTGCAATCTCTGCGTCTTGTCTGCGGTTATCGATGGACACGAACGCCTCCGCTCGACGCGATGTAATGTCAGGTTGAATGGATGATCTTCAATAGAAGTAGCGCAGGACTCGAAGGGGTGGTTCGGCAAATCTTTCGTCGGGATTGTTGTAACTCCAGTACAAAATCACGGACCCATTTTGAAATGGGATACACTTTTCCCGTATAATCTGTAGCATATGGAATTACGAGATTACCTGGCCATGGCGCGCCGCTGGGCGTGGCTTCTGGCGATCGGTCTGGTGTTGGGCGCGGTGGTGGGTGTATTGCTCAGCCTCTACCAATCTCCCGCGTACAGGGCTTCCACGCGCATCCTGGTGCTGCGCGCGCCGCAGGAGAAAACCACCGACTATACCTATTTGAGCGACCAGCAACTGGTACAAACATACATTCAACTGCTGACGACCCGGCCGGTGCTGGAGAATGCCTCGGCGCGGCTGGGGTATTGGGTTTCCTCCAATCAGGTGAGCGTCCAGCAGATTCGCGATACGCAGGCGATCCAACTCGCCGTGGAGGACGAGGATCCGCAGCGCGCCGCGAACATCGCCAATGTGCTGGTCGAGGTCCTGATCGATCAGAATGAGATCATCCAGGCTAGTCGCTACACGCTGACCGAACAGAGCATCCAGGCGCAGATCACCCAGATCGAGGCGCAGATCGCCCAGTTGGGTACCGAGATCGAAAATGTATCCGCAGAGACGGTGGTCGAACAGCAGAAGCAGGTGGAGGGACAGATTGCCTCTTTGCAGGCGGAGGTCAACCAGCTCCAGGCGGAGATCCAGGGATTATCCACCGCCACTTCCGTCGATCAGCAGATTTCGCTTGCTGAAAAACAGGCGCGCCTGGATCAGATCCTGCCGGTGCTGACTCTTTATCAACAAATCTATACGGACCTGGTCGTGCTGGGAAAACCGGTCAGCAATTCCGGCGATACCACTGACCGCCTCTCCCAATTGCAGACGACGCTGCAGTTGTATCAGGAAATCTTTTTCAACCTGCTGAACAATCTTGAAGCGATCCGCCTGGCGCGCCTGCAGAACACCCCTAATGTGGTTCAGATCGAATCGGCGACCGTACCATCCAACCCGATTCGTCCCCGCCCGTTGATGAACATCGGCCTGGGCGCGGCGCTGGGATTGATGCTAGCCGGCGGAATCGCCTTTCTGATCGAATACATTGACGATACCATCCGCACACCCGAGGACATCGACCGCATTCTCAAACTCCCGGTCATTGGCTACATCGGGGACATGTCTGACGGACAGGGTGGGATCGACGAGTTGCATGTGATCCATCGCCCGCGATCGCCCATCTCGGAAGCCTTTCGTTCGATGCGCACCAACCTGGAGTTTACCAATGTGGATCGGAATCTCAAGAAGATCCTGGTCACCAGTTCCGGCCCCGGCGAAGGGAAGACCACCATATCCATTAACCTGGCCGCCATCATCGCCCAGGGGGGCAGGCGGGTGCTGTTGATGGACGCGGACATGAGGCGCCCGCGCATCCATACGATTTTTGGCCTGACCAATCGGGTGGGATTAAGTGTGTTGTTTCGCGGGAATTCAACCCTGCGCTCCGTCATGCGGCCGGTGGAAGGGGTGGAGGGAGTATTTGTGATCACCAGTGGGAACATCCCTCCGAATCCGACAGAATTGCTCGCCTCCGGGAGAATGGACCAGATCCTGCATGAAGCTTCGCGTGAGGTCGATCTGGTTATTATCGACAGCCCGCCCTCGCTGGTGGCCCCTTTTCAGGTGCTGGCAGCCAAGGCGGATGGGGTGCTGCTTGTGATTCAACCCGGCCACACCCGGGCAGACTCGGCGGTTGCCACCCTGGAACAATTGCAGCGCGTCAACGCCCGCACGCTGGGTGTTGTGCTCAATAAAATTCCCCGCAGCAGTTATTACTATGGCGGGTACCATCAATATTACAATCCCTACCAGCGGGGAGCCTATTATTATCAGCATGAGGAATCACAACCGCAGTTGGAAGGTCAGCCCATGCGCATGCTGCCTCCCGCGCGGCAAACCCATGTGTACTATCCTCCCCAAAGTGAATTCGAAGAGCAGTATTATGTGAAGGACGCCTCCACAAATCCGGCAGTTCAACTTGAGCATGCGGAAGATCAAAATGAAATCACCCAGCCTCGACCTGCGGTAAATCCCGGGGCGGGAAAGGTGGATACACAGGAACATCCGCCGGAGATCGAAATCCTCCCGCCTCTGACCTTTACCCCCTATGAGGGGATTGAAGACGAGTAAGCTTCCAGCCGCCGAATACGCCGATCCATGATTACCATCTTGTTTGTGTGCACAGGGAATCAATTCCGTTCGCCCATCGCGGCAGCAGCCTTCCGTGAGCAGCTCACGCGCGACGGACGGGAGAAACTGTGGCAGGCGAGCAGTGCCGGCACTTGGACCCGTAATGGAATGCCGGCCCCGCGCGAGGCGGTGGATTTGGCTCATTCGGTGGGGTTGAACATCGAGGGGCATTCCACCCAAACCCTCGATCGAAGCCTGGTTGACCAGGCGAATCTGATCCTGGTGATGGAGGCCGGTCACAAGGAATCGATCCTCGTGGAGTTTCCGTCTGCGAGAGGGAAAACGCATCTGCTGGCGGAAGTCATCGAAGGAAATGTCTTCGACATCCCGGATCCGGCCTCGACCATGGGGGAGGCCCCCGGGATCATCCGCGAACTCGTGGACATGGTTCGAAATGGAACCGGGCGAATCTATCAATTGCTTTTAGGGTAGTGCTGAAAGTAAGGATGCAAACACAAACTCGAGGCGCCGAATTCGGCGCCTCGAGTTTTTCAGGCTGGGTGAGTGGACGCGTCCACGGCCCTGAAGCGGTGGAGGAAGAATATGGCCAGACCGAATAGCACCAGGGCGTTCCCTTGGTGCAGCAACGCCATCACGATATTCACATACGACAGCACGGTGAGCACACCCAGAGTGATTTGAAGCACCACCGCGGCAGTCAGCCAGATCAATCCCCGCTGCAATTCCTGCGGATATCCGCGATTCTTTGCTAGGAAATACGCGTAGGGAACGAACAGGATCCCAAGCCAGGCAAACCAACGGTGTACGAAAACGATCGTCTGCGGTGTTTCGAATAGATTGATCCAGGAGGTGAACAGGTTCGCCGGAATCCACTGCCCGAACATCAATGGCCAGGTGTTCGATACATGACCGGCTTTCAACCCGGCGGTCATGCCGCCATACGCAATTTGAATGATAAGAATGAGCGTGGCGACCAGGGAGAGCCGCGAAATAGCGGACCGTTTATGCTGGCTGCGGGGATTGGGAAAACCATATCGGTGTCCAAAAGCCGTCCAAAGTGCCAAACCCATCAAAGTCAGGGCAAAAAGCAGGTGGATGGTAAGGCGAAAATGACTGACCGCCGGCCGGTCCACCAGTCCGCTTGCGACCATGAACCAGCCCATGAACGCCTGGCCGATGAACAGCAAGCCCATGAGGAAATACACGCCGAATTCCTTGAACGGGATGCTCCTCTTGATAAGAAAGTAAAGAACCGGGATGGCGTAGAAAAGCCCTGCCAGGCGGGCGAGGATGCGGTGAACCCATTCCATGTAGAAGATGAAACGGTATTCATCCAGGCTCATTCCGGCGTTGATCTTCCGATATTCCGGGGTCAATTGATACTTGGCAAATTCCTCCTCCCAGGCTTGCTGGCCGATGGGGGGAAGGATGCCGCTGATGGGATTCCACTCGACGATGGACAATCCCGAACGGGTTAACCGGACCAGCCCCCCGAACAGAACGAGAAAAGCCACGACGAAGGCGAAGGCCTGCAGCCATTTCATCACGGCAGGGTTTTGTGTGGATGGCATTATTGTCTCCGTATTTACAGTGTTCTGCATTGATATCTGAACGGAAGGTACGATATCCAACCTCGATTCGGCCCTATCCCGTTTAGGGATTTATGCAAGAACCAGTCAGCTGGAGAAATTATAGCATGCTGGATCGGCGAAGTATTCTGCTGGTTGGATACGAGACCTGCAGCGCGGGATTTTAAAGGTAAAATCCCCCTACCCTTTCTGCATTTGTACAAGCAGCTTCTTATAATCCCCCACATTGGGAGGATTCATCAGGATGATCTGGTTGATCACTTCCATGGCTCCTTGCAGATTACCCGGGGCCATCAACCCTTCGCCCAGCGTGTCCAGCAGGTTGACCGCCTCCTGGCTGCGACCGGCGGCATGCAGTTGGGCGGCCAGCGCACGTTTGAGAATGGGTTGGTCGTCGTGTTCCTTGATCAGGTCCTCGAGGAATTCCACTCCGAGTTCGGGTTTCCGCTGGTTTTCCAGGTAGGTCAGATAATTTTCCAGTTCGCTCATGGCCTTGTCGAATTGACCCATGGTCATGTGAAGTTCGACCAGCTGCTTGCGCGTGGCACTGTCCTCCGGTGTCAGCGTACGGATCTGTTCGTATACGCGCAGGGCTTGTTTCCAATCCAGTCGCTGCATGTCCCC
>VGNF01000022.1 GCA_016866195.1 Chloroflexota bacterium
AGCTTCCTTGAGCAGGGCAGGGATTGCCTCCCAAT
The DNA here is from genome assembly GCA_016866195.1 of Chloroflexota bacterium. Lineage (GTDB taxonomy): Bacteria > Chloroflexota > Anaerolineae > Anaerolineales > Villigracilaceae > VGNF01. Next base: position 36 of record VGNF01000022.1, read on the forward strand.
CCCGATGCTGACGTGCCAGGTCGGCTTTTTGATAGTAGTAACACCAGCCGTGGGCAGGCTCCACTCCGAAAACTTGTGAGGGCGGGATATGAAAATCCCCTTCCGTGATCACGTTGTCCAACCGCGAATAGGGGGCGATCAGAAGCAAGCGCTGCTGGTCGGCGGAGGATACCTCAGGCGCCTCCCCATTGATCAACCGTACACAACCGCTGGACTGTGTCTGGATCAACACGAGCACATTACCGAAATCCCGTTCCTGGGAATTGCCGCGCCGCAGGGGAGCGTCATCCCCGCTCTTTGCAAGAATTTGAATCACGATGTCATCCGCAAGAATGGCTGCCGGCAGTTCAATCTCCAACGGTATTTTGGTCTGGGGCTCTGCATAGTAGATGAAATTCGCCGGTCCCCAGACGAAATAATCCTCGCTGAGCGCACTGCCGGGATAGGATGCGATCAGGGTGACTCCCGGCTTGAAATCCGGTACCCTCCATGCCACCTGCCACCAGAAATTTCGTGTGGCCGCCGTCTCATTGGCTGCGTTCACGGAATTCCCAAAATGGGTGAAAACCGCAATCCCCACCAGCAGGCCGGTCAACCCGGCCTTGAGGGATTGGGTTGAGATGTTCTGCGCCAGCACCGCGATAAGCAGCACCGCTCCGACGGAGGGGGCAAGGGTGTATCTCGAGTAATCGGGAACCACGATGTGGCGGTTGACCAGGATGACCGGCAGCAGTGCGGAAATGGTCGTAAAGATGCCGACCCACACCTGTTCACGATTGAGGACCGCCCGCGTTTCTGCAGTGATTTCCTTTTCCTCTGCGCGCGTCCGCTTCAGGACTGCCAGCAGGATCAGCGCACATGCCGTGGCCAACCCGATTCCGATCCACGCGTCGCGCAGGCGCATCGGAAAGGCAAAGGTCCGCATCGGGATCCCCCAAACCACGATCAACACATTCAGGAAATCCTGGATCAAATAATTCAACCACCACAAACCCGTCAGCGGCGAGGAAAACAGGGAGGAGAGCTGCAGGCTGACGTCGGTGGCCCTGCGCTCCGCTTCAAAGAGGAACAAGCGCCAGATCAGGAAACCACCGGCGCCTGCCAGGAAAGGGACAAAGGCCCGCAAGGTCGAGGTCAATCGTGAAAGAAGTCTCCGGTCACGTTCACGCCATTGGACAACGCCCACGCACACCAGCCGCAGGGCCTCGAATCCGAGGAAGTATTCCACCAGGCCCAAATAGACCCAACTCAAAAGAATGGAAAGGAACGTATAAGCCCACCTCACTGGTTTGCTGCCCGATACTATGGCCTTCACTGTCAGCGCCACCGAGACCATTCCGCAGGCCAGGCTGAAGATCTGGGATTGATAATCGATGGGATTCAACTGCGAAAGGAATCCGGGATAGATCAGGAACAACAATGTCGCCAGGAAATTCCCGTTCCGATTTTCGGGCCACATCTGGTCCAACAACCAGAAGAAACCCAGGCCGCTGAGGAAACGGAACAGGAACGCGCTCAAGTGATAATACAGCGGATTCAACCCAAACAAGGAAAATGCCGCGCTCATCAAATATCCGCGTAAAGGGCGGTCGATGCGATAGACCTCGTGGAAGAAGTCCGCACCCCCAACGTGGCCGTCGAACATGAGATACCAGTCGTCGTTAAGGTATCCGATCTTATGAACCAACGGCAGATAGGCCAGGGCGGAGATCCCCAGGCAGGCAAGCAGAAAGAGGCGGTTCCTTTTCAACATCTCTATCACGCCGGGGTGAATTTGTGGGTCATCAGGAAGTCCACGATCTCAAAATCAAGTTCCTCGTCGATATCCCAGGCTTCCCGTGAGTCAATTTCGAACATCTGCGGACTTTCCCCAATTCGATGATGTTTCTTCATCAAGTTTTCCCGGGTGAATAGATACAGGCAGGAATTTTCCTCGTAGACGGGGGGCAGGTCCTGGGTCTGGATCAGAACCGCCGGATCATGGTTGATGGCGCGACCGTCTTGAAAGTACAGGCGGGTTTTCAAACAGGTTACCGAAAAGAGCGAATCGTAACGTGGATAGTTTTCCAGGAAGGATGTGATCCCCCGCGAGATGGTCCGCGCCTTCAACAATGGATTGGTGCTGTGAGTTTGCAGGTAGAAATCCGCCTCGACCTGGGAGGTATCATGCAACAGAATGTCGTTCATCGGCACATCATCGGCGCGCAGGGAGGCCGGACGCTCGATGATCCTCACCTGCGGAAAGAATTTCTTCAAACCCTCCATCACCTGCGCCGAATCGGTATCCACCACAATGGTCTCCACTTCCGGTACGGCAAGCAGAGTCTTGATGATATGGTGGAAAAGAGGCTGCCCCCCCAAAGGACGATAATTTTTCCCGGGAACCCGTTGGGAGTGATGACGCATGGGGACCAGGGCGGCGATCTTGGTCATAGGTCATTGATTATACCGGATCGGTTCGACATCCCTCCTGGTACCGCCCTTTTCCCTTTTTTCCCTAGGATAATAGAACGTCTCACGCAGCTGAGGCGTGATCAGGCTGGCTTCGCGAGGACGGTCGACCATTGCGCCGCTACCGTAAAGGCTGGAAGATTGAGCGCACCTTTTCCTGGTTTGGGAACTATCGCCGCTTGGTCGTACACTGGGATCGTTCGTTGACAATTTATTTGGCATTTTTCCACTTGGCCTGCCGGATCATCACTCTGAATAGGTTATCTAATTACTTCTAGGAAATGTGCAAATTGAACTTGCGACCTGAGGATAGCGCTCCATTTCATAGCATCTTTCGAGGTGTTCATTAAGTCATCAGTTGCGCGTACGACTTGAGCCGGCGTTGGTGCATAAATCGGCAAACGGGCAAAATGCGCCCGAGATGCTCAAGGATTGGTCAGGCAAGTCTTTAACTTTCGAGCATTCCCAAATGGGTCATACGTATGAGCGCCGCCCAGCAAATGACGGCTTGTGTCCTCTGCGTTTCGATCAAACGTGCGGAAAAAGTTGGTCAACGAAGAGGTCTTGCAGCGAAACACTGCGGTGTCTGCCAGAGAACGGGCATGGTAACCAAAGATTTGTTTCCAATCCTTGCGCCCGTGCTTGCGAATATAACGCAGATTTTCATCTCGCTTGTGACGCTCAGACTTGGAATTGCCTTGCTTCCAGATGTGCGCATTTTTGCGCGGCGGGATCAGGATTTCAGCCTCGGGGGCATACTGGTTCAGGCTGTTGTGCACCTTGCGCTTATCATAACTGCTATCGGCGGCAAAAACGGTCAATTGGATGATCGATCAATTCCAGCAACAACCCGGCCATCGTCGTCCTGATGCTGTTCTCGGTGAGGTTGGTGGCGTGAATCCCGCCGCCGGCCGGATCCACACCCAAATGCAGTTTGCGCCAGGTACGCCGTTTCGATCTGCCATGCGTGCGCACCTTCCATTCGCCTTCCCTATAGATTTTCAGCCCCGTGCTGTCCATGACAATATCCACATGCCTGCTCACCTTGTTCGGCAACTTGACCTTCAGGGTTTTCGCGCGACGCGATAAGGTCGTGTGATCAAGCACACACAGTCATCTTGAGCATGGGAAAAATCGAATTCACAAATCCTTCCATGGCTCGGTTCGATAAATGAATCACACGCTTGACCATCTGCATCATGATCATTGCCTAATCGCTGTAATCAAACTGAGCATCGCGCTGCTTTTCACCAGCAGAGCGCCAGCTTCGCCCGAAATCCTCCGACAACTAAAATGTGATCGAGCCGCGTTGCACCAACGCTTTGTCAATTTCGGACCAGTTCTTGACACGGTAGGATGATTTCCGGCGTGAGCGTATTTTCTTGTTCAGGTTAGGCATAACCCGTGATTATACGTCTCGCGCCACTCCTTATCTTTTCATGCATCAACGCCGATCTGGAACGTAATATTTACACAATGGTATAGCATTCAGGCAAACCCAGTTTAGGTATAAATTCACAATTCCATCTTCACCTCCCTCTTATCAAACCGTCATGCGCCAAAAGACTTTGAGTTTATCATCAATAAAGTTTGTTGTGGAGGGGAAACCGGATTGGTTATTATTTTGCATTTTCACAGGATATTGGCTGAAGCGAGAATTCATATTTATTCCCATATAGCGATCGATAACTTATGTCTTCAAGTGGGGGGTAATCTGCATTAAGATATGTGGATAGAATTATCCGAAATGTATTTATTTGGCTGATACTTGGATACAATACGTCTTGATGCTCCGGAAAGTAGTACGCACTCAAAATTCTAAAATTATTTTCGCCATCCTGAAACCATGGTCCATGGTCTCCTTGAATTACAATCACGGGTGGGACCGGGGAATTTCGGATTAATTCTCTTATTGAGCTTGAAATTCGACCGCTTATGAATTTAACCTGATCGATATATCCTTTTGAAAACGCGAGAGGGGTATATGCACTTTCCGCAATAACAAATTCAAAAGGATCAACAGACTCGCCATTTCCGCCAAAAACAAAGGGCGGATGGGGTGCAATTATATGCATATAAACAAATTTCGGACCACCCATTTTCGCAAGTTCCCCTAGCTTATTAAGAGCGAATAAAGTGCGGTCACGATATCTTGCTGTCGCAGTCTGGTTGACATGGATCAGCCCATAATCCTGAAAGACCTTAAGCAGGGTAGTATGTACTAATAGCGCATCAAATTCCCGTGCGATCTCCATTTGATATGGTGGTTCCATATATATATCGGCGTCATCAATTTCGTTAAAAGGAAATCCTGTCGCGAACGCAACAGTTTTATATCCCAGGGATTCGACGGTATTTCTCACTAGACTATTCTTCAGTAGTTCTTCTGTAATCGCGTCTTTATTTTCAGTTGAAAGATAGACCGGATTTACCTGCAAATATTCCATGTTTAATACGGAGGAAATGGATAAATTCGTCCACATATAATTACTAGTACCACAATCAGCTATATAGAATCCTACTTCTTTCAAGTTATTCAGAAAGCTTGTGTTGTCGTATCCATATTCTTCCTTGAGTAAATCTGAACGAGCATAGGAATCAAGGATAATAAAATATATATCTGGAAGTTGTTGGCTTTCCCCTACATCCAAGTCTTGAATGGGTTGAGAATACGAGGAGGATGCATCACGAACGGCGAAAAAGTGTGTACCGATAGTGTAAATTGGGTAGACCTGAAGCGCAAGTGAAATCATGTTGATAACCAATGTATGATTCTTAAAATCCCCTCTTTTTCGCGTAGTATATATGACTGCCACGCCCGCGACCATAAACCACACCAGCAACAAATAGCGATGCCGTCCTAATATTAAATTGAACACAGTCAATGGTTTTATGATCATATATACATGACCGTATGTAAAGAAAAGAATCGTCAGAATTCCTGCACAAAAAGCTGCCTTGTGCCAATCAGGAGTAAAAAATCGAAAAAATATTACAAGGGAAAGGCAAGAGATGAGAGATATTACCATCGGCCGAAAGACAACCTCCAGTTCGGCTTGCCATATATTACCTGAAAATAGTGCTAGATTGAAATAGATACCAAATAACAATGGATACCAAGGAAAGCTGATGAACTTATTGAACGCTCTATTCATTATGAATAATCTCCTAACTATTATTAATATATTCCCTTGCTGTTTTACTTATCATTATAGTGGATTTGCTCCAATTTCCTCTTCTTCACCTCCATTTTCATCCCTCGTGTCCTCGCATAATAGAACGTCTCACGCAGCTGAGGCGTGATCAGACTTGCTTCGCGGTGTCCCATGCGCGTGCCGTGGAATTGCATGAGGCGGAACCAGAAGATCGAAGCGATATTGCGCCATAGAACGCGCTCCCTGCCCGCATGCCACAAGTCGCTGAGGATATTGCTGGCGGAAAGACGGATGAAATCATAGATGCTGAAGTGCGACTCGGGGTGTATTCTTTTGAATGCCATGGCTTCACGACGGTAGCGGTTGTACACCCCGCGCGGAGCCTCCTCATGGACATGAATCACCTCCGCCTCGGCGACATAGACGATCCGATATCCCTGCTCCTGCATCCATTTCCCCCACGCCAGATCCTCCAACCCCGTCAGGGTTTCATCATAGGGATGGGTCTTCCACAGGCTTCTGCGGATGACCGCGTTGGCATTATTGCAAAAGGAAGTCTTCTGCGGGTTCAGACTCGTCTCCGGATACCACTGATGGAAGATCTGCCGCTCTGAAAAGCGGGCGTTCTGCGGCCCTCGTTGCTTGCCATAGGTCAATCCCACCTGCGGGTCTTCGAAAGGCCGCAGGAGCGATTCCAACCAGTCCGGGTACACGGGGTGGACATGGGCGCTGGCGATGACGACCAATTCACACGTCGCTGCCTGCAGGCCAAGGTTGAGCGACCGCCCAAATGTAAATTCCTCTGATTGGATTCTCACGATCCGAGCACCAAAGGATTCCGCGACAAATACGGTTGAGTCGGTCGAACCGGAATCAACCAGGATGACCTCCACCTCGGCGAGCGTCTGTTGCCTGATGCCTTCGAGGAGCCGTCCGATGTACTTCTCTTCGTTATAGGCGCGGATGACGATGGAACAGTTCATCTAGTGCCTCGGCCGGATTCGCCCGGGAAATCCCAGCCTGCATGAGGGGGCAATGCGGATAAGGTGATTGAAGGGTCACCAGTCATTGTCTTGCTCATACCTCAATTTCACCAGCAGGTCACCCGCCACATCCTTGAAAAGCCTCCTGTGCGCATTGGTAAAACTTTTTTTCCATTCACCGGTTTTCCCCGAACGAAAGGTCGGAGACTTGGAAGGGTCGATGGATGTCTCGAGCGAATTTAGGATCCGCTCGCGCGAGGCCGGGATCGCCACGCGGGTGAGGAAGTGATCCATGATGCGGTTCAGCGAAGCGGTACGGTTTTCAATCAGGTCTTCGAAATGAACGGTCAATACTTCAGGCCGGTCAAGCCAGCCCAGGTAGGGGGCAAACCGTTCGGCGATGTCCGGAAATTCGACCTGCGCCTCCGGCCTGCCGCGGATGCTGACGTTCAATCGGGTGTCGAAATCCGGCAGGGATCGATAATACTCATGATGAACATGGCGCGTTTCCATATCCGCGACATAGTGAACATGCGAGACGACCACATCCCGCGGATCCCGAAAGATGAAAAAGGGGACGAAGGCAGGGGAGCCAACTCGTTCAATCACCTGCGGGCGCGCAAAGAGATGCGCCGAGGCCACATCGCCCGGACCCAGTGAATCCAGCCAGGCGAGCGCCTGCTCGGGCGTGCGTTTTGCTCCGCTTTTCCCTTCATATTCGGCATAGAAGGAATGCAGGCGTCGAGAATAGGGCGCAACTTTGGAAAAACCAAGCAAGATCTGATCGAGCAGGTGTGTGCCGCTTTTGGGGAAGGAGATGCCCAGCAAAACCGACCAACCTCCCGGCGGCGCGGTTAAGGATGCAAAACGCATGCTTTGCAGTTTTTTCTCGATGAGGTACAGCGCCCGCCGCAGAATCGATTTGATGGTCACGGTGTTTTATACTATCATACATCCGGTCCTCCCAAACCACGGGGACCAGGAGTGTCTCATGAAGCGGCTTATTTTCTCCCTGTCGATCGTCATCGCCCTGGCTTTTCCATCCCAGGCAGGAGCTGACGTCGCGCCTCCACAAAATCCGCCGGGCACCAACCCGCAACCGGGGGCGGAATCCACACAGGTCCGCATGGCCGCGGAAACTGTGGTGATCGAAATTAAAGACCGGGGCGAGCTCGGCCGGGCGCACGTCGCCGCCGATTTCACCATGCGCAACATGGGAAGCAATGCGGAACTCCTTGCGGTTCGATTCCCCATCAGCGCCAACAATGGCTTTGGAGAATATCCCGAATTAAACAATCTGGTCATCCGAGTCGATGGACGACAGGTTTCCCATCGCCGCGTCGAGTATCCGGAGATCCGTTATCAGCAGGAGGATGTCCCATGGGCGGAATTCGAAGTGAACTTTCCACCCAATCAGGATGTCCTGCTTCAGGTTACCTACGACATTGACGGATCCGGTTACTGGCCGAACACAGCTTTCTACTACATTCTGCATACCGGGGCTGGCTGGTACGATACCATCGGCAGCGCCGATATCATCCTGCGACTACCCTATCCGGCGAATCCCCAAAATGTGATTCTACAAGTGGAGCTTGGATGGGCCGGAACAACCCCCGGCGGCACATTTGAGGGGAATGAAGTCCGCTGGCATTTCGAAGACTTTGAGCCCGGCTCGGAGAATTTGGTGGCAGACATGGAATTCGGCTTGGTCAGTCCCCGCATGTGGAACTCGGTGCTGCAGGAACGCAAGAACACAACCGATCGTCCCGCTGATGGCGAAGCCTGGGGGCGGCTCGCCAAGAACTACAAAGAGATGTTTTTCCTCACCAAGGGGTATCGTTCCGATCCGGGCGGCGAGGATTTATTCCGATTGAGTCTTGAAGCGTATGAGAAATGCCTGACCCTCAAACCCAACGATGCCCAATGGCACGCCGGCTTTGCGGATCTGCTTGCCAGCCGCTCGTACTGGGACTCCTGGATTTACGGCACAACCCCCGACACCTTTCGCGCCCTGGAGGAAATCCGCACCGCGCTCCAGATTGCGCCAAGCGATCCAGTGGTGCTGGAAATCGCGGAAAGGATCCAATATTCGTTCCCGGAGGGGATGACAATCTCTGACGGTGAGTATGACTATCCGTGGTTGACACAAACTCCCAGCCCGATGCCTCCCACGCCGACCATCGTTCCGGCCTTCGACGCGCAGGTCATCAGCGGGACTTATCTCGGAGAAGAATTCACTCGAACTGACGGCAAATCCGTTCAGTTGAGCATTAACCTCAGCCCAAACTACTCCGCTGAAATGGAAACCAGGGTGGAGGGTGATGCGCCCTTCATCATGACCGGCACCTGGACGGATAATGGAGACGGTACAATTTGGATCCACGTGACTGACGAATACGGAAGAAGGACCGAGTTCCTCTTTAACGTGGAAGATGACATGCTTCTGGCAATCCAGTATCCCGGTAATTACGGGGAGGCCGGCCTCGATCTAACGCGAGTCGAAGCCGCGAGGCCTACTTCCCTGCCAACGTCCGGGGAGGCAGCCACACCCTCCAGCCCTCCCTCCTCACTTTGCGGATCAGCCATGCTTGCACCGCTCGCAATTCTGATCTGGATCAAGCGCAAACATGAACAGGAGGGTTCGAAATGAATACAACGATCTTCAACACGCCCATCCTGAGCCAGATTCTGTATCTCCTGGCGGTCCTGCTCATGCGCGTTTTTGGCTGGCGCGTGGAGGGAGGCCTGCCGGATCTGCCCAAATTTGTCATGATCGGCGCGCCGCACACCTCCAACTGGGACTTCATCCTGTTCCTGGGAACCGTGTTCCAGCTCAAAGCCAACATTCGTTTTATGGGAAAGTCGGAGTTGTTCCGCCCGCCGTTTGGAGGGTTCTTCCGCTGGTGCGGAGGCTACCCGGTGGACCGCACCAAGTCCCAGGGATTGGTGGAGCAAATGGTGCAGGCGATCCAGACCTCCGATCAATTTCATTTGATGATCACGCCCGAAGGCACACGGAACAAAGTGAATGAATGGAAGCGGGGCTTCTATCACATCGCCCGAGGCGCCGCCGTGCCCGTGGTTCTGGCCGTCCTCGATGGGGCACAAAAGACCGTCCGCGTCGGCCAGCTCGTGGACCTGACGGAGGATATCGAGGCGGATATGAAAAGGATCCAGGGTTATTACAGGGGAATGGTGGGCATACATCCACACCGAACGAGTGAGCTTTCACATCCCAGTCCGTCGTAAAAACCCAATCACTCCTTCAGAAGGAAATCCCCCTGATGCAGCAATCCGTCCAGGATGGCATCCAACGCCACCGACCTCTGCGGGTTCAGGTCATCCAACACAAACGACTTCAATCGCGTCTGCGTCGTGCGAATGGAAGGCTCCAGAAACTCACCGAACGGCAGTGAAGTCCTGAACAGTTGATAATATAGGAACCGGCGCGCATTTCGCACAAACTCCTGCGGAACAAATATCGCTTTGGCTTCAAGGAATGCTTTCATCCTGTTCCGCACTTCTTCGGCGGTTTGCGGAAAGAACACCGTGGGATATTGCGTAAAGCGTGCCCTTCCCGCACACAGCACCGGTTTTCCCATCAATGAAGCCTCCAGGCCGATGGTCGAGTTGTAGACCATCACAAACTTCGAGCGCTGGATCAGTTCATAGGAACTTAGCGACTCCCTCGGTCCAATAAAAACTACGTTCGGGAGTTCCGTCACATGCTTCGCTTCAATCCAGCCGGCCACCGTCTCGCGGCTGGACTTTCTCACGCGCAATTCATCCGGGTGGGCTCGGATGACGAACAGAGTCTCGGGATGGGAACGGATTTCCTCCTGCACCAAATCCAGCCAGTCGAACATGTCCTCAAAGACCGTGTTGGCATGGGGCTGGCTGGTATCGAAAATGACGTTGGTAAACACCGGCACGACCTCTTTGAAGCCGGCAGCCTTCCGCAGGAAGGCTTCATCGAGCCCCTTCATCTCCGGCCAGAATTTGATGCCCGCCATTGTGAAGTCGCCCTGGAAGCGTTTCGTCAGATAGGCATCGAGCCTGGCATTTTGCCCGTCGTTCAGCTCGAATTCCTGAGGGATATGAATTGGATACGCGGTCGCATCGCCATCGGTGAAAAATGCGGTTGAAGGCTGCAGCCCGACCTCATGCGTAATCACACGCAGGCCGCGTTCGCGGGCTATCCAACGCGCCACGGCTTCTGGAAAGAACTGGCCATTGAAGACCACCACCGCGCGAGGCTTTGTCTCCTCGAGAAATTCCGAGAAATGCCGCGCCACGTTCCACGCCGAAAGGATATATTCCCGAAAAAGGGTTCGCGTGATCTCATCATCGTTTAGATGATGGATGCGAAGAACCCAGCGCATGCTGGGGAGGCATAACTGGCCAAGGGGAATTGTCCTTGCGCCCGGCGGATGTGCCGGTGAGACATATTCGAACCTAGACAATTCTTCAATTCCGAGATTTTCCAGGGCGCGTTCAAGGTCCCCGTCGCGTTCAAAGCCGAACCAGTGCGGTCCTATGCCCGCATACAGGGAACTCGACTGATATACACATGTCCGGCAGGGCATCGGTCTGGCTGGATCATCCCGATTCGTTCCGAGTACACAGCGGCTCATGCCGGAATTGCATGCGAAATACGCCACGGGAACTCCCTGCAATCTTAATGCCCAGGAGGTTAAGAGGTGGAATCCGCTGTTCCAGGACAGGTCGTCGATTCCTGTGGAAGCCTTGAAGAACGCGATCGGCGTACCGCGAGGACGCGGTTCACGACGGGCAACTTCACGCGCCACGGCCGCAATTTTCAGATTATTGAATCGGCGGACCAAGCCGCGTTTGATCCGTTGGATGTAAAACTCGCGCAGCGATTCCATCACCAGTCGTTATTCTCTTCGTACCCAAGCCGGATCAGAAGATCCCCGGCCGCTTCCTTGAACAATCGCCTGTGCTCCTCTGTGAAATGCTCGCGCCAACCCCCCGCCCGACCCGAGCGGAAGGTGCGGCTCTTCTTCGGCTGGATGGCATCGGTCAGGATCGAAAGCGCCTGTTCACGTGAAGTCGGGATTTGATAACCGGTTTTTTCCACTTCATCGAGCATGGCCTGCAAAGTCGCATCCCGGTCATTGACCAGATCCTCGAAACGAATGCATAATACTCGGGGCACCGACAGCCATTCGAAAACACCCGCGTAACGCTGTTTCACGCTTACCATGTACAGTCCGTCGCGATCGATGCCGCTGATGGCCACCTTGAGGCGCTCACTGAAATCCGGCAGGGATTTGTAGTAGGCATGCATTCCATGTTCTTCATACATGTCGGTGGCAAAGAATACCTGCGAGACCAGCATATCCCTCGGATCGCGGTAAATGAAATAGTTCACGCGTCCGGGTGCAGTCAGACAGGCAACGTTGTCCGGCGCCGCCTCCACATACCCCCAACCGATGTTGCCCTTGGGCACACGCTGCAAGTCAGAAAGAATCTCGGCCTTTGTCCGGCGTCCGCCGGCTTTCTTTACCGTTCGGACCGGCTCCGCCTCCACATACTTGTAAGGCATGATCCGCGTGAAGCCGTTGAGAATTTGCAGAAGCAGGTGCGATCCGCTCTTCGGTTTGGAATTGCCAAAGATCGGTGGTGCGTCATTAAACGTCAAGCGCCTCCAGCGCAGAACGGCTTGGGCGGTTTTCGCGGCAGGGCGCACGGCGCGGCGTATTTTCTGCATCAATCCCATGATACTCATCACATTGAAAGCGGCGAGGGAACTTGCAACCTCCTCGAGTCCCCTCAAGTCAAGCGTGCGGATTTACTCGTCCATCACGCGTCTCAGTTTTTTCAACGAACCCTGCTCGGATTGGTACACTTTCTTCACACCATCTCCCAGAGAGGCCTCGGTCACGCGGATGTATTTCACCAACCGTTCGAAACCGCTTGGTTCCACCGAAGCCGCCTGATCGCTCCCCCACATGGCGCGGTCCAGGGTGATGTGGCGCTCGATGGAGCAGGCGCCCAGCGCCACTGCGATCGCCGAGGGCACCAGCCCCACCTCGTGTCCGGAGTATCCGATGGGATTGCCCGGGAATTCCCTTCGAAGCGTCTCGATCATCTTAAGATTCAATTCCTCCGGCTCGCAGGGATAGGTGCTGGTGCAGTGCATGATGACAAGATTATCCCTGCCGACGATCTCCACACCCTTGTGAATTTGCGCCATGGTCGACATACCGGTGGAGAGGATCACCGGTTTTCCGGTATTGCGGACGTGCCGCAGCAATTTGTGATCGGTGAGCGAAGCGGACGGAACCTTGTAGGCCGGTGTGTCAAACTGCTGCATGAAATCCACCGAGGGCTCATCCCATACGGAGACCATCCAGTCGATGTGCCTTTCCTTGCAGTAGTGGTCGATCTCCCGGTACTGCTCCTGGTTGAACTCGACCTTGTGACGATATTCGAGGTAAGAGATGTATCCCCAGGGCGTATCGCGCATCTGTCCTTGCTGATCAGGCGGCGTGGCCACCTCGGGGGTGCGCTTCTGAAATTTGACCGCGTCCGCGCCGGCATGCACCGCAGCCTCGATGATCTTCTTCGCGATCCCGATATCCCCGTTGTGGTTGATGCCGACCTCGGCAATGATGTATGCCGGGTGACCGTCGCCGATCTTTCGTTTCCCAAACTGTATCTCACGCGCCATGCCTAATCTTGCTCCTTTTGGAAGGAATTTCCAAGGATGATCTCACACAACTCACGGATCGCGCCATGGCCGCCCGTACGGGTCAGGACAAAATCCGCGGCTCGCAGCACCTCGGGATACGCGTCCGCCACCGCCACCGCCCAGCCGGCGATCTCGAAGCAGGGGAGGTCGTTCAGGTCATTGCCCACATACACGACGTTCTCCGCCTTGATTCTCTTCTGCTCGAGGAGCTCGCGCATGACGCGCCCCTTGTCCTGCATGCCGATCCCATGGTTCGCCTGCACGCCCATCTTCCGAGCCCGCGCCTGCACAACGGGATTCGGCTCCGAAGACAGGATCATGATCTCAATTCCCATCTCCCCCAGCCTTTTGACATGCATGCTGTCGCTGCGCGAGGCGCTTACCGCCTCCCTGCCGGTTTCATCCGTCAGGACCAGGTTATCCGTCACAACTCCATCGAAATCGCACAGGATCAATCGAATCTCTTCCGGCATGGGCCGGCGGTCGTTCCCCGGCGACACGATCTTCAAATGGGCGGAATAGACCAACCCTTCATATTTTATCCAATCCGCCAGGGTGTCGATATCCACGGTGTATGCGGAGTCGACCACCAGCGGGTAGACCACGTCCCCGGTGAGTGACGCTTTTTGAGTGATCGTCTTCACGCGGATCGCGTCGATATGCCCCGTCTGCCAACAAACCGCAGGCAGGCTCTGACGCGGCGCATTGAAAGGTTCGGGGATGCCTTCCACTTCAAGCAGAGGCTTCAAGGGTTTTCCCTCTCCATGGAAGTGCCACATCTTGAACGGGTTTTGAGCTGCCGGCACGACGCCGCGCACGCTATCCGCGTCCGGGTGCTCGAGCAGGATGCGCAAAGCCTGATCCACCAGGCCGGGCGGGCGGATCGGGGAGGTCGGCCGCAATTGCACGACGATTTCCGGACGGTATTTCTCCGTTTCCTCCAACCACTTAAGCGCATGTTCGAACACAGGGAGATCGGTGGTCATGTCCTGGGCAAGTTCCGGCGGCCGCAGAAAGGGCGTCTCCGCGCCGTATGCGCGCGCGTGCGCCGCGATCTCCTCGTCATCCGTGGAGACGATGACGCGCGTCACCTGCTGCGACTGCCGCGCCGCAGCGATGCTCCATGCAATCAAAGGATAACCGGCGAAGGAGCGGAGGTTCTTGCGCGGGATGCCTTTCGACCCGCCGCGGGCCGGGATGAGTGCAAGGATTTCCGTCATTTTCAGACCTTCCGCCCACACCCATAAACGGTGGCCGGCTGTCTGCGGTCCGTCGTCGGTTCTACCAAGCTGTCCAGCCTCCATCGACCACCACGTTGTTTCCGGTCATATAGGACGAGGCGTCGGAAGCTAGGAACAGCAGCGCCCCGTTCATTTCATCCTTCTTCGCCATCCGGCCGAGGATGGTCTTGGCGGAATAGTTTTTGACGAAATAGTCCTCGTGATCGTTGAAGACCCCGCCGGGAGTAAGCGCATTCACGCGAATCTCGGTCTCGGCGTAATACGCCGCAAGATATTTGGTGAAGCCCATCACACCGGCCTTGGTCACGGTGTAGTACACCGGTTTAAACGCAACGCGCTTTCCGTCCTTGATGTAGATGCGCTGATCCGGTCCATTCAAACCGTAAGTCGAGCAGATGTTGATGATGCTGCCTTTTTTCCCCCTCGCCAGCATGGGCTTGACGCTCGCCTGGGTGACCAGGAACGTGCCGGTCAAATTGACGTTCAGCGCGGCGTTCCATTGCTCGAGCGGATAGTCCTCGAAAGCGCCGGGCGCGATGCCTTTGGCAGCCGCCTGTGGATCGAATTTCGGATCGAGCGCCGCACTATTGACCAGGATATCGAGATGTCCGAACGTCGAAAGCACCGAATCGATCAGCGCCTCGACCGAATCAGGTTTCGTGATGTCGGTGACGATGCCTTTTGCCTTGTACCCACTTCTTACTAATCTTTCGACCGTTTTGTCGATCGCTTCGGAATTCAAATCCACAACGGCAACGGCTGCCCCGGCCTCCGCCAGGGTCAAGCAAAACTCACTTCCCAATTGTCCACCGCCGCCCGTGACCACCGCCACGCGATCTTTTAACCTGAATTTATCAATTATGGTCATCTTCCGTCCTATGGAAAGGCAGTATAAATTGTATCCCCGTGTGTATCATGGGCAAGGTATAAACCCTCTGCCAGCTGCATGTAGATGGATTGCACATCCTCGGCTTCCGACCCAAACTTGAAGAGCGCCAGGACAGCCTGCCCGGAGGTCACATCCGCCTTCAGCGCTGCCACTCCCCGTTCATACCCCTCGCGCGGTAGGGCTGTGACGGGGTCGATCAGGTCCGGCAGCACATAGCATGGGCGATCCGTATACAGATACACCGGCCCAGGCTGATTGGTATAGATGCGCGTCCCTTCCGGCAGCGAGCGCAGGTAATCCATGGCTTCCGAATCATACCATTGGAAGGAGGCATATCCCTGCCCGCCCTTTCCAAGCGTGGCTGCCACATTCGAAGTTTCCAGTGCCGAAATACCAAGGATAAAAAAGAAAACCAGAAGCACCATTCCGCGCCACAAGGAGGGTTTTTTGCGCCATGACCAAGATCCCAGATAAACGAGCAGGATTAGCAGGGACACATACACGGGGGAGAGGATTCGCAACCGGAATTTCGTGCTGGCATCGAACAACAGCATGGATGAAAGGATGGACGCCAGATAGCCAAACACATACAAGGCATTCGCAAAGGAGAGTATTTCCGGTCGTTCCCCGGAATCCCGCCGCAGGCTCCTCCATGCTTGATAAATCAACCACGAGAAAAGAACCAGTCCGGCAATTCCCAAAACGGAACCGAAAAGATAGGGTGTCTGGACGACGGTCTTCCGCCAGGATTCCAGCGGGATAAGAAATTCGGAAAAGTTGTAAAGCCCGGTGCGGATATTTTCACCCGTCAACGGATGATATACCAGCACGCGGTTGGTCGTGCTATCCCCCAGGAGGCGGTTTCGCAGGCTCCAGGCGAGCGGGAGAGGTGCAAAACCTGCGAGGAAGACCAACGAATTTGCTAACCGCTTTCGCCAGGTTGTTTCCACGATGAAAATTACCGGGATGAACGTGGCCACCAACGCGAGTCCGGCATATCTTGTAAGATAGGCGCACGCTGCGAGGCTCCCGGAGATAACCAGCCAGAGATTCCTTTTTTTCTCAGAGAAAAAGGACAACGCCAGGAACGACATCAGGCCGAAGAAGATATACAATGGTTCACTCATCGCCACCGAATGAACCCTCAGAATGGAGGCGTTTACCACAAACAAGGAGGCCAGCGCAATTCCAGCCAGCCTCGAGGCTGTCATGCGCCAACCGATCAGACCGGCAAGGAATGAATTGGCTCCGAACAGGACCGAATTCAACAGGCGAGTCCCTCGCAGGGGATCGATGCCGCTCAACCCGATCAGCGCCAGCAGGGTCGAGAAGGCCGGCGGGAAATGGGTCACCGGTCCATTGCTGGCCAGCCAGGCCTCGCGATATCCGCGGCCGTTCAACAGGCTGCGCGCGCCGGCAATGTAGGCTATCGAATCGTCCGAAAGGCCGAGACCCTGGGGAGTTACGTACAAAACTAGGCCGATTCCCAATCCAGCGAACAGGCTGAGAAGAAGCAGGAACGCCAGGGGAGGATGGATCAGGCGCGCCATGAAATCCTTGAACGCAGTATACACGCTGCGTTCCGCGGATCCTTAATTCGAATTCAGAAAACCCTGAGCTTCAAGGAACTGGACGATGATGCGCGCATTTTCCTCGGGAGTTTCCCCATATCCCTTGAGCGTGATCTCCGGCTCGATCGGCGGTTCGTATGGATCATCCACGCCGGTAAAGCCCATAGGCTTGCCATCCGCCATCGCCTGGCGCGCCCTGGCATATAGTCCCTTGACATCGCGCTGCTCGCATACCTCGACCGGCGTATCCATGTAGACCTCGACAAAGTTCTCGCCCACCATCTTGCGGGCCTCGGCACGCGTAGCACGGTAGGGGCTGATGGCGGCACACAGCACGGCGCCGCTGGCATGCACGATTTCACCCGCCACGAAACCAATTCGCAAAATGTTCGTGTCGCGGTCCTCCTTGCTGAATCCCAGACCCTTGGAGAGGTGAGTGCGAACGACATCGCCGTCGAGGATGGCGATCTCACGTCCGCGTTCGAGCAGCAGGGAGGTCAACACCTGTGCCGTGGCGGACTTTCCAGAACCGCTCAAACCCGTGAACCAGATGCAAAAGCCCTGTTTGTGACGGGGAGGATACATTTCGCGCAGGATCTCGGCGGTTTCCGGCCGTGTGAACCATTCCGGCAAAAGTTTGCCTTTGGCAAGATAATCATCCCGCACCTGAGTGCCGGAGATGTTCAGAGTCTTTGCGCCTGAGGGCACATCCTTTCCCTCCACGTAGCGATCATCATCCGGCAGATAGACCAATTCCTCGAAGGGGATCATCCCCACGCCGACCTCGTGTTCGTACTGCTTCATCACCTCCTGCGCGTCGTACGGACCGTAGAACGGCTTGCCCGTGGAATCCTTGCCCGGTCCCGCGTGATCGCGCCCGACGATGAAATGATTCGCGCCGTGGTTGCGGCGGATGATGGCGTGCAGCAGCGCCTCCTTGGGACCGGCCATGCGCATGGCCAGCGGCAGCAGGCTGAGCAAAGTACTGTTCCTGTCATAGTAATTGTCTACCAGCGCCTTGTAGATGCGAACGCGCGTGTAATGGTCCACATCGCCGGGTTTGGTCATGCCAACCACCGGATGGACGATCAGTGAACCTTTCACCTCGGCGGCGGCGCGCTTGGTCAATTCCTCGTGAATGCGATGCAGGGGATTGCGAGTCTGGAAGGCGACCACGTTGTCATGCCCCATGTCCTCGAGCATTCTGCGAACTTCAGCCGGTGTGCGGCGCAGCTCGATGAAATCATAGTACTTGGGCAGGTTAAGGACTTTCATCGGTCCCGTGATGCACACCTTGTTCCAGCGTTCCATCTCCGAAACCATCGGATGCTTGGGATCGGTCGAACCGTACGCCAGCGCCCCCTCGGTCTCTGCATCCCAATGGTACACCTCGTCCAGAGTAAGGATCGCGATCACGTCGTTGTTCGCATTCCGCAGCACCAGCTCCTCGCCGACTGTGGGAAGCTCCCTGGGATCCACCGTCAGGGTGATGGGCAGCGGGAAGAGGGTCCCATCCGCGAGGCGCATTTCCCTGAGCACGCGTTCGTAATCCGCTTTGCCCATGAATGTGGCCAGAGGGGAAAAGCCACCAGTGGCCAGCAGCTCGAGGTCGCACAGGTTTCGCATGCTGATCTTGATGGAGGGTAGTTTGGCGGCGCGTGCCAGTTCCTTTTCACGGTCGTTTCCGCTGAGGACAAGGTTTACCAGTTTACCGCCATAGGGGGTGATGAGATTTGCTTTTGCCATGAATTCTCCGAGAATGGTATGCTACAGGGGCGTATCCCTCCCTGGCAAATGTATACACACAAGCGCCCATTATACTCCAAAATTCAGCGCATGAATTTTGAGACTGTACGATATAATTTTTGATGATGTCCAAACCGTATCGCAATTTTCTCTTTGGCCTGCTCGTTCTGGCGTACGGCTATTATTGTTACCGCTACATCGGAGCTTCAAGTTTCTTGATCGAGGGGAAGACATATCACGTACTATTCGACGACGCCATGATCTCCATGCGGTACGCATACAACCTCGCGCATGGACAGGGTCTCGTATGGAATCCCGATGAACGCGTGGAGGGATTCACAAATCCCCTGTGGGTCGGGATCATGGCCCTGGTCCATCTGCTGCCCATCAGTTTGAACACAACCGAACTGTATATCCAGATCCTGGGCGCCTGTTTGTTGGTTCTAAACTTAATATTCGTTAAGAAGATCGTCGAACATTTCACACGCGATCCCATGGCAATGCTCGCGGCTGTGGCTTTCACCGCCTTCTACGCCCCCTTGAATTCCTTCGGGTTGCTTGGGATGGAGGTCAGCCTGCTGGCCTTGATCCTTACGGGGACAGTCTGGATGGTATTGAAGAGCAACGGCCGATTCTTCCCCTGGATTCATGTGCTGCTCGCGGTGTCAACGCTCGTACGCTTCGATATGGTGGTCCCCTACCTAGTTATCCTCTCCGTACTGTTTCTTGTTCAAAAAGATCATCGCCGCCAGCATCTGATCTGGGGATTTGGGCTGCTGGTCTTCTTCCTGGGAGGGCAGACGCTGGCACGATTTGCTTATTACGGTGCCTGGCTCCCAAATACTTACTACCTCAAAGTGGAGGGCTGGCCGTTTGCCCTGCGAATTCTGCGCGGGCTGTATGCCTTGGTCCAGTTTGCGTACTTTTCCAATTGGGCGCTCATCTTTCTGCCTTTTTCCGTTTTGCTTTTTCGCCGCGACTGGAAGGTGGTCTTGATCATGCTGGTCATATCGGGCCAGATCGCCTATTCGGTCTATGTGGGGGGCGATGCCTGGGAACACCACGGTGGGGCAAATCGCTACATCGTCATCGCCATGCCTCTGTTCTTCGCGCTGCTCTCCTGGTCCATGGCCGAATTGTTGAAGACGGCGGCCGGCATCTTCCCGACCCGCCTCGCCACGGAGATCGGATGGCGGCTCGTTTTCTTCATTGTATTTCTCTTTTCCCTGTTGAATTTCAATGCGCTTATCGGTGAATGGAAGTCCATCGAGCGCTGGAATCTGACTCGCCGCCCGGATTACGTTGCCGGCGGAGACCGCAACCTGTCGATCGCCCTGGCTCTTCAAAATACAACCAGGCCCGGCGCCTCGGTCGCCGTCGTCGGCGCGGGGACCATCCCCTACTACCTGCCCGATCGGTATGCGATCGACATTCTCGGCAAGGCAGATCCTTATATCGCGCACCAGGGTGTACGTACTCCCATGAGCATCGTGGATATTCCCAATATGCGTCCCGGCCATATGAAATGGGATTACAGCCACACCATCGGGCAATTGAAGCCGGATGTGATCGTTTCCATCTGGGAGGGTACCAGCGCCGAAGCCGCCCCGTTTCTCGATCAGGATTATGTGACTGCGGTGATCGGGGAAAAAATTCAGGTATATCTATTGAAGGATTCGCCAAATATCCATTGGGACAAGGTGATCGTCAAGTGAACTCGGTCATCAAGACCCGAACCTGAAGCATCACATGACTTCGATCCGGCGGCCGGTCGCTTGAGACTGGTGAACCGCCTCGATCACCTTCATTACGCGAATTCCATCTTCAAGAGTACAGGACGGATCTGCTTCCCCGCGCGCAACCTGCAGAAAGTGCTTCATTTGTTCCATGAACATGACATTCCGTTCCCATCCATCCGGCAGGGGGAAAACCTCCCAATCCTGCTTATCCGGCCGGTAGACGCGCGCCGCCCCATCGGAAAGGTTCCATTTTAATGTACCCTTGGTACCGATCACGGTGAAATAATGCTCCGGGGGCTGCTGGTTGTAATCCAAATGCAGGCTTCCCAATGCCCCGCCATGAAAACGCACACCGATCTTGGCAGTGTCCTCCACATCCACTTCCAGATCGCTCAACCTGGCAGTGAATCCCCAGACGGACTCCACAGATCCCATCAGCCAGGGCAGGTAATCCAGCGAATGACATTGTGTCAGCACCACGCCTCCTCCCATATCGGCGCGCGCGGCGTAACCCTTTCGGTAATCCTCCCAGGGATGCCAGGCCGGCAGGTACTCACCGAAATGCACATGGGCGGAAATGAGCCGCCCGATCTCCTCCTCCGAGATCCACTGCTTAGCACGGACCAACCCGGGATGGTAACGAAATTGGAAGCCCACCAAAATTTTCGATCCGCTCTTTGCCGCGGCCTCCTGTAGGATATTCAGACGTTCCATAGTATGCGAGATCGGTTTTTCCAGCAGGATGGCGCAGCCCCTCTTCGCGGCCGGGATGGCCAC
>VGNF01000023.1 GCA_016866195.1 Chloroflexota bacterium
CAAACCGGATGTGGATTATATCGACGGGCTGTCCCCCGCTGTGTCCATCGACCAGAAATCCACAAGTCATAATCCCCGTTCCACGGTGGGCACGGTCACGGAGATCTATGACTATATGCGCTTGTTGTTCGCGCGCGTTGGTATTCCTCATTGCCCGGTGTGTGGACGTGAGGTTGTGCGGCAGTCCGCCCAGGAGATCGTGGACAAGGTCGAAGGATTGCCGGATGACAGCCGGGTATTGATCCTTTCACCCCTCGTGCGCGGGCGAAAAGGGACCTACCAGGCCGTATTCGAAGAAATTCGCAAGGCCGGCTTCACCCGCGCCCGGGTGGACGGCACCGTTCATTCGCTCGACGACGAGATCGAACTGGATCGATACAAGCAGCATACCATCGAGGCAGTCGTGGACCGGCTGGTGATTTCTCCTTCGGACGACAGGGAGCAAAAAAAGGCAGCGCGTACGCGTCTGACCGATTCCATCGAGACGGCGCTCAAATTCGGTGAAGGGTATGTGTCCGTCCATTTGGTTGACAAAAAGGAGGATATCCACTTCTCGGAGCATCTCGCCTGTCCTGAACACGGAATCAGCATCGCGGAAATCGAGCCGCGTACGTTCTCCTTCAACACGCCGCAAGGAGCGTGCCCGGACTGCCAGGGATTGGGTTCAAAACTGGAGATTGATCCGGAGCGCATTCCCCCCGACCCGGACCGATCGCTCAACGAGGGAGCCATTGCAAGCCTGGAATGGAGCGGACCGAAAGAGGAGGGAGGGTATTACTGGCAAGGATTGGAGGCAGCTGCGAGGCACTTCAAATTTGATCTTGACAAACCTGTCAAAGACCTGTCCAAAGAACACTTGAAGATCATCCTGTACGGTACCGGAGAAAAGCAGATTCAGATGATGTACAGGAACTCCAACGGAAGTGAATTCAAGTTCACCCGCGCCTTTGAAGGAGTGATCACCAACCTGGAGCGGCGCTACCGCGATACGAATTCCGAATACATCCGGGAGAAGATCTCCGAATTCATGTCAGACCGTCCCTGCCCGACTTGTGCGGGGAAACGATTGAATCCCGCCGCCCTGGCCGTCACCGTAAACGATGCAAATATCATCCAGGCGACGTCCTGGCCTGTTATGACTACTTTGGATTGGATCAAGAGGCTGTCCGGCAAGGAATCTCCTCTGACGACAAAGCAAAAAGCGATCGCCGAGCGGGTGGTCAAGGAAATCAGCGAGCGGCTTACATTCCTGGTGAACGTCGGCCTGGATTACCTGACTTTGAATCGCTCTGCCGCGACCCTGTCCGGCGGCGAGGCCCAACGGATACGCCTGGCCACCCAGGTCGGTTCACGTCTCGTTGGGGTATTGTATGTACTTGACGAACCGTCCATCGGCCTGCATGCCCGGGACAATGCACGATTGTTGCAGACGCTCAAGGGGTTACGAGATCTGGGCAATACGGTTCTGGTGGTAGAGCACGACGAGGAAACGATACGCGAGGCGGATTGGGTGATCGACCTGGGACCGGCTGCCGGTGAACACGGCGGGCAAGTCGTCGCCGAGGGAACTCCGAAGAAGATCATGTCCCATCCAAAATCCCTGACCGGCGCCTATTTATCCGGCAAGAAGCAAATCGACCTTCCCAAAAAGAGGCGCAAGGGCAACGGGAAGGAATTAAAGATCCTTCAAGCCTCTGCCAACAACTTGAAGGGCATCGATGGGGCCATTCCTCTCGCCAGGCTGGTCTGCATCACCGGTGTGTCCGGCTCCGGCAAATCCACCTTGATGACCGATATTCTGTACAATGCCCTTGCAGCCAGATTGATGGGCGCCCGAACGTCCGCGGGACCTCATGCAAGAATCGAGGGCGTGGAGCATCTCGACAAGATCATCAACATCGATCAATCTCCGATCGGGCGCACCCCGCGCTCGAATCCGGGCACGTACACCGGGTTGTTCGACGAAATCCGCAAGTTGTATGCAGAGTTGCCCGAAAGCAAGGTGCGCGGTTACAAACCCGGCCGGTTTTCCTTTAATGTCCACGGCGGGCGATGCGAAGCCTGTCAGGGTCAGGGCGAACTTCGAATCGAGATGCAATTCCTCCCGGATGTGTACGTCCCCTGCGATGTGTGCCATGGCAAACGATTCAACCGGGAAACCCTTCAGGTCCTGTTCAGGGACCGGTATTCCATCGCCGACATCCTCGATATGACCGTGGATCATGCCCTGAGCGAATTCAAGAATTACCCGCCCATGTTGAGCAAGCTGAAATTATTGCAGGAGGTCGGACTCGGATATGTGCGGATCGGTCAGCCAGCCACCACATTATCAGGAGGCGAAGCCCAGCGCGTGAAGCTGTCCAAGGAACTCTCCCGCCGATCGACCGGCCGGACCTTATACGTGCTGGATGAACCCTCGGTCGGCCTGCATGCCGCGGACGTACATAAATTGATCGAGGTGCTGCAAAGGCTTGTAGATGCCGGCAATTCGGTGCTGATCATCGAACACAACCTGGACATCATCAAAACGGCGGATTGGTTGATCGATCTCGGCCCGGAGGGGGGTGACCGCGGCGGAGAGTTGGTAGCCGAGGGAACCCCTGAAGAGGTGAAGAAAATCAAATCCTCCTATACAGGAAATTTCCTGCGAAACCACATGAAATAGGCTGACGGTTTTCAGTATTTCACTTCTCGTTCCAGAGATCCAGAATCCCATCTCCCTGCGGGCACAATTCAATCAAATTCAGGTAGAATATGAACTCGGGAAGATGACATGAGCCTGTCTTACAACTATCCATTGGGGAACAAACCACCGAAAAGAAGGAAGCCGGCGAATCCCAACCTGATCTATATTCTCGCCGGCACGCTCGTGCTTGGGGGACTGACCCTGCTGATCGTATGGCTGGCAGGTCCGGGGCGACCCTTGAACTCGGTATTTGCCACAGATACACCCACCGCCACAATCACCTCCACCCCTACGATGACATTGCTCCCTACGGATATTCCAACCATCACACCGACCGGGACGGTGACAGCGACCCCCACATTTTCCATTCCATTCAACTACACCGTTCAGGAAGGCGATTACCTTGCGTTGATCGTGGAAAAATATTCACTAGGCGAAGATGGGATTGCCTTGATCCTGCTCTTGAATCCCTATAATGAGGAATCCGGGATAGGCATCGATCCAGCCACGCAAATCGTTTCGCCCGGACAGGTGATCCTGCTGCCCAATCCGGACATGGAGCTTCCGACCGCAACCCCCATCCCACCGGATTTGCCCCGCGGAACGCGGATTGATTACACGGTTGAGCCTGGCGATACCCTGGCGGGTATTGCTTCCAAGTTCAACAGCACCGAGGAAGAAATCATTAAACAAAACAAAATCGCCGATCCGAATGCAATCCAGGTCGGTCAATTGTTGATCATTCCGGTCAACCTGGTAACCTCCACCCCGACCCGACCCCCGACCAGCACCCCTGGCCCATTGGATCCCACCGCCACATGGACTCCGGTGAATTAATCTCTGGACAAATAACAAACCCTCATGTAGAATTCAGCCCCGCTGTCAATGGGATGATCCTTTCGGAGGAAGATCTTGGCCAATATTCAATCACAAATTAAGCGCCATCGTCAGAACGAGAAACGCCGCGTTCGCAACAGGAATTTTCGCGGAGCCGCCCGGACCGCAGTAACGGATGCACGCCTTGCGCTCCTGGAAAATGATGCGAATACAAGACCTGCCGTCATGAAGGCAATAAGCGCCCTGGACAAAGCCGCAGAAAAAGGCGTGCTTCATCGCAACAACGCAGCCCGGCGGAAGAGTCGTTTGATGTCAAAACTTGCTGCTTTGAGCTCAGTGGGTCAATCCGCGGACAAGCAGGTGACTCCGCCAAAGAAGGCATCGGGTCGAAAATCAACCGGGAAGAAGACCGCCCAGAAAAGGACCGCGACCAAGAAAGCCCCTGCAAAAAAGAAGGCGTGACCATTAGCTGCAACTTGAACGGGAGTCGGAAGGCTCCCGTTTTCATTCCACTGATATAATCCCAAATCATGTTTGAAAAAGAGCAAAAAGCGGTAGAAGAAAGAGTCGAGGAGTATTGCGCCCGACAAAAAATCCAACTGGCACAATTAAAGTGGACCTCCATCCCCTTTGCCGGGGAATGGGGGATATCCACCTCGTTCTTTCAAACTGCAGCAGAGGAAGCTCGCACCGGGGGAGGCGGGAAGACACCCGTCCCCCAGCGAGCACAAGCCATTGCAGAGCAAATTCGCGAACGCATCGGAATCCTGGAGGGGATCAATCGAATCGAAGCCGTCAAGGGTTATCTCAACCTGTACTTTGAGACAAACGAATATGCCACGCGGGTGGTAAATTCGGTGATCGCATCGGGGTCGCAATTTGGCAAAAGTCTCCCAAAGAATGAACGGGTCATGGTGGAGTACGCGCAACCGAACACCCATCATTCGCTCCATATCGGCCACGCGCGAACCACACTTCTCGGCGAAAGCGTTTCCCGCATCGTGGAATTTGCCGGCTATGAAACCATTCGCGCTTCGTATCCCGGAGACATTGGCCTGGGTGTGATCACGGTTCTCTGGGCATATGACAAATTCCACAAAGGACAGGAACCACAGGGGATACACGAACGCGGGCAATGGCTGGCAAATATCTACTCCAAAGCCACCGCGCTGCTCGAAAAAAAGGAGACGGAAACCCCCGAAGAAACAGCGCTGCGCGAGACTTATGAAACCGAAAGGCGGGAGATGTACCGCAAGTGGGATGCGGGGGACCCTTACGTCCGGGATCTGTGGCGAACAACCCGCGAGTGGAGCATGGATGAATTGCGGGAAATCCTGAAAATGCTGGATGTCCATATCGATGTCTGGTTCTTTGAAAGCGAAGTGGACGAGCCATCCAAGGCGATCGTAGACGAATTAATCGCAAAAGGAATTGCGCAAGACGAACGCTCTCAGGGCGGACCGGTGATCGTCAAGATCGACGAAAAACTGGGCTTGAAAAAGGAAAAATATCGTACCGCCGTCCTGCTGCGCAATGACAGCACCTCGCTCTACTTGACAAAGGATTTGGCGCTCGCCAAGGAAAAGTTTGAGCAATATCACGTGGATCGCTCGGTCTATGTGGTTGACTTCCGGCAAAACCTGCACTTTCAGCAAGTCTTTAAGATTCTCGAATTGTGGGGCTTCCCCCAGGCATCAAAATGTTTTCACCTCTCCTATGGGTATATCACCCTGCCGGAGGGGCCCATGTCGGCGCGCCTCGGACGGGTCGCCTTTATCAAAGACGTGGCCAATGAAGCTATCCGTCGAGTGCTGGCAGTGGAATCCCAGAAAAGCGGCGACGTTCCGGAAGCCGATCGGGAGCGGGTCGCGGTGCAAATTGGGTTGGGCGCGTTGGCCTATTCGATCCTGGCTGTCGACAACAACAAGGACATCGTATTCGACATGGACGAAGCACTGTCTTTCGACGGCCGTACAGGTCCATACATTCAAAATGCCCATGTTCGTGCAAACAGCATACTGAAAAAAGCCAAATTCCAACCCACCGAACCTCCGCAAGCCTCGTTCGATTACGAATTGACCAGGCATGAGATCGAATTGATCGAATGGATTTCGAAATTCCCGGACGCAGTCGAACAGGCGGCGGCGGAGTATCGTCCACTGATCATGGCGACCTATGCGTATGAACTGGCGAATGCCTTTCACTCGTTCTATCACGCAGTGCCGGTTCTACAAACCGAGGATGACGCAGTACGGACGGCCCGCATCCGTTTGGTTGCCGCTGCGAAACAGGTGCTCGCCAATGCACTGAGGTTGCTGGTCATCCAGGCGCCGGAGGTCATGTAGGCATGAGACAGGCTTGGAGGACGCGAGACTCTTCATCGCATCCATTAATATTCCATTCACAGGAGTAGATTATGCCGGTCAAGACGATCATCATGGGCGCCGCAGGGCGGGATTTCCACAACTTCAATACTTTCTTTCGCGGAAACCGTGATTATGAGGTTGTGGCGTTTACGGCAACCCAGATTCCCGACATCGAGGGAAGAGTGTATCCAAAGGAATTGGCGGGTGACCTGTATCCAAAAGGGATTCCGATCCACGCCGAGGAGAAATTGGGCGAATTGATCCATACCCTGAATGTGGACCAAGTTGTTTTCTCCTACAGCGATGTCCCACATGAATATGTGATGCACAAGGCCAGTATGGTTATCGCGGCTGGGGCGGATTTCCGCCTGATGGGAACCCGGCATACCCAGATCAAATCAGCGAAACCGGTCGTGTCCGTTTGCGCGGTGCGGACCGGATCCGGCAAGAGTCAGACTACCCGGCGGATCTCCCTGATCTTGAGGGAGTTGGGTTACAAGGTTGCGGCTATCCGCCATCCGATGCCGTACGGAAACCTGATCGCCCAGGAAGTCCAGAGATATGAAAACTATGACGACCTGGATGAATACGATTGCACCATCGAAGAGCGCGAGGAGTACGAGCCCCACCTTGACAACGGGGTGATCGTGTACGCGGGCGTGGATTCCGAAAAGATCATCCGTAAGGCAGAGCAGGAAGTGGACATAATCTTGTGGGATGGTGGCAATAATGACTTTCCGTTCTACGTACCCGACCTGCAGATTGTGGTGGCGGATCCGCATCGACCAGGCCACGAAACGAAGTATTATCCCGGCGAGACAAACGTTCACATGGCAGATGTGTTCGTCATCAACAAAGTGGACACCTCGGATCCGGAGGCAGTCATTCGGGTTAGGGAATCCCTCCGCTCGCTGAATCCCAAGGCGATACAGATCGAGGGCGCATCCCCTCTGTTTGTCGATGATCCGCAGGCAATTCGTGGAAAACGTGTCCTGGTGGTGGAGGACGGCCCGACCCTGACGCACGGAGAAATGGCTTACGGGGCAGGCTATGTAGCCGCACGTAAATTCGGCGCGGCCGAGATCGTTGACCCGCGACCTTTTGCCGTGAAATCCATTGCCTCGACCTTTGAAAAATATCCAGCCACCGGACCGATCCTGCCCGCCATGGGATATGGCGAGGCCCAGACGAAGGATTTGGAGACCACCATCAACAAATCGGATGCTGAGCTGGTAATCATCGGCACCCCCATCGACCTGACGCGCATCATCAAGATCACCAAACCTACCCAGCGTGTAAGATATGAATTGCAGGAGATCGGTCAGCCTACCTTATCGGATATCCTGGCGAAGAAATTCGGAAAAAAGAAATAGCGGTATGTTGATCAGAATTGCGATGATATTGATGCGGCCGGCAGGCAGGAAAACAGGCTTTTCTTCAAGGAAATCATTCGAATAATTTCGGGACCAGAATCACCGCGGCGAGAAATCCAAGGCCGATGATCCCGGTAATTCCCGGAAGGATCCACATCACCATCGATCCCATGAATGATCGGATGCGCGCCTGCGCTGGATTATCCCGGTCATACAGGATCGTCACCACATCACCGACTTCGTGAGAGGGTGGTGAGCTGCCTTCGCTTAATTGAACCGTATGACGGCGGCCATCCTCTGAGGCGAAATCCACCACCGGGAAGTAATACATCTCAACGGTACGGTCCTGCTCGCTGAGGTATTCCTGGCGCACGATATCCACGACCCGGCCGGTGGTGCTCTTCTCTCGGCTAAGTTGCTCGATGGTTCTTACGGAGGATATCAGAGCGACGATCAGCAGGATCCCTGCCGCGGCAGAAAATATACCCAAAATGAGTTTTTCAGGATCTATAGAATTCTTTCCCCCGGCTTTCATGTCTTTCTTTTGATCACGCCTGATCCCCCTCTCAAACTCTTCTTCTTCCGCCGCCTCCACCATTGCCGCGAGTTTCTCTCGATCGCGCTGACGGGGTATGTCTTCTAGGTTGGTATACTTTTTTCCATTCACTTCGAATACAACTGGCTCGTCGCCTTCCCAATGGATTGAATATTTCTTCTTGGACAAGATTAATTCCTCCGTATTTCGAGAAATCAAAAGACTGATCCACACCACTCAACGGACACCCATGACGCGCAACAACACTTTTCGGGTATGCGTTCGCGCGCGATGCTCGAATACATATATTCCCTGCCAGGGGCCCATGCATAAACGGCCGCTATCAACCGGTATGGAAAGACTAGTTTCGGTCAACATGGCGCGGATGTGGGAGGTGGCGTCATCGGACCCTTCCAGGGTATGGGTATACCAGGGAGCTTTTTTTTGGACCAGACCCTCCAGGAATTTTTCGATATCGGCCCGCGCAGAGGGATCCCAATTTTCGCTGATCAACAGGGAGGCGCTGGTGTGCGGCAGGAACACGAAACACATTCCTTCCTCTACCCTCCAATCGGACAACCGGTTCTGGACCCTTTCGGTGATCTCATATAATCCTTTTCCGCTAGTCGGGACATCGATGGAGGCGGAGTACCAATTCATTCTTTATGCGCCTATCATGTGAGCTGGATTTTTTTGCATACAAGTGAGAATGAAATTTCTGGTCTTTTCTTTACGATTATAAAACATTCGAACCGCGGGTCGGTTGCCCGATCCACATCGGTGAAATAAGGACCCGGAAACGATGGGGCTTACGCGTTCCCACTTTACCAGTCCCACGATCATGAACATGGCGAAATTAACCGGCCGGACCGTAAGACCATTGCGAACCGTCATCCCATAAAGTATATAATGGGGATATGTTCATCGACCAGGTCAACATCTACGTGAGATCCGGAAAGGGAGGTGACGGGATGGTTCACTTCCGGCGGGAAAAGTATGAACCGCGCGGCGGGCCGGATGGAGGAGATGGCGGGAAAGGCGGGGATGTAATATTTGAAGTCAAACCCACATTAAATACTCTGTCATCCTTCAGGCAAAACCAGAAATTCTCTGCGGAAAATGGAGCCAACGGAGGTCCTTCTCAAAGGACGGGACGCAATGGCAGGGATCGGATTATTCCTGTTCCACCCGGCACGATTATCTTCGATATTGAATCCGGCATTTTGCTCGGAGACCTCACCCAGCCCGGCCAAAAACGGATCATTTGCAGGGGTGGGCGCGGAGGGCGCGGCAATCAACACTTCGCCACTTCCCGAAATCAGGCTCCTCGCACTGCTGAACGCGGGGAACCATTCGAGGAGAAGGAGCTCCGGCTCGAGCTCAGATTGATCGCGGATATCGGTATCATTGGTATGCCGAACGCCGGAAAATCCACTTTGCTCACTGCTCTCACCAACGCCAAACCGAAGATCGGCGATTATCCATTTACCACCCTCCAACCCAACCTCGGTGTGGCTCGAATCGATGACGATACAACCACAGTCCTGGCGGACATTCCGGGTTTGATCGAGGGGGCGCATGCCGGCGCAGGATTGGGACATGATTTTCTGCGCCACATCCAGCGGACGCGCGTGCTCATCCATTTGATCGACGGACTCTCCGCGGACCCCATGGCTGATTTCAGTCAGGTCAATAATGAACTCGCCCTTTTCGATCCCAACCTGGCAAAGAAACCCCAGATTGTTGCCTTGAACAAAACGGATCAGCCGCAGGTTCGAGAGCGATTTGGGGATCTCCAGAAGAAATTCAAGAAGCTTAAAATTGATCTTCAACCGCTTTCCGCGATCGCCCGTAGGAATACGAAAGACCTTCTGATCGCAGCCGTTCAGAAGCTGGAGGAAACTCCTGTTCTGCCGGTGGAGGAATCGCTCCCCGTCTATCGACCGGAACTGGATGCAAATCAATTCGAGATTCGCCGCATGGGCAGTGACAAGTGGCGCGTGAGTGGAATCGCCATCGAACGCTCTGCAAAAATGACTTATTGGGAACATCATGGATCCGTGAGGCGGTTCCAGAATTTGATGCGCAAGCTGGGTGTGGATGAAGCCCTGCGGAAGGCGGGTATCCGCGAAGGGGACACGGTATATGTCGGTGAATTCGAATTGGAATGGCAGGAATAGCCGGATTTCCAATTAACGATCCTTGAAAAAACCCTCTTATCCGTCATTCAGTGGATCCTTTGAGCATGCGATATGATCTTTGCCTTCCATGGTATTGGGAATATGACGAGGATTTCGTACACCTCGTCGAAGACGCCTGCCTCCAGCAGGCCATTTCCTTCTGGCCCATCACTCCCTCCACTTTGCTCGATGCCATTACGGACCTGTGGACCGGCAACCAGAGTTTTCGTACATTACTCTTCCGTGGAAGCGGGGATAAGCGCTTTGAACCGATTCAACATTGGGCACGTGAAAACAACGCATTTCGCATCAATCCCGAGGAGATATCAAAATGGTCAGAGGACAAGGCCACCATGCATCTGGAATTGATCCATGCAGGTCTCCAAACCCCCCACACCATCATCCTTCCACCGTTCCTTGAACAGCCGCTGCTGCCTCCCACTGATCTCAGCCCGTTGGGTTGGCAATACGTCATCAAGCCTTCCAATCAAGGCGGGGGGCAAGGTGTGATTCTGGGCGCATCCACCATGGATCAGGTTCTCCGGGCGCGTATGCAATTTCCCGAAGAGAAGTATTTAATTCAAGCCACAGTCATTCCCAGGACGATTCAGGGACGTCCTGCCTGGTTTCGGGTGATCTACGCGGCCGGGAATGTCTATCCAAGCTGGTGGCACCCTCTGACGCGCGTATACTCGATGGTTTCCTCCTTGGAGGAAACGAAATACAACCTCGAGCCGCTTCGAGAGATCACCCAACGCATTGCCTCGATATCCAAAATGGATTGGTTTTCCACGGAGATTGCATTAACCCACGAGAACTTTCTGGTCGTGGACTACGTAAACGATGATATTGACACCCGTCTGCAGTCCCATGCAGTGGATGGCGTCCCGGACGAGATCATGAAGGCAGTCGCCTCAGACCTTGTCAGATTGACCCAGGAGGCTGGATGAAGAAAACGCGCGCCCGTGATCTGGGGATCCCGTTCGAGGGAGATGTGGGAAAGTTCAACGCCATCACGGATGTTTCAGGCGTTGCGGTCGGATATACCACGATCCTCGAAGGCGAATCCGCCCGGACGGGGGTCACCATCATCCATCCCCGCGGACTCAATGACCACACCCCTGTTTATGCGGGGATCCACTCGTTCAACGGAAATGGCGAGATGACCGGAGCCGCCTGGGTGGAGGAGGGTGGTTTGCTCGAAGGACCGATTGGCTTGACAAACACGCACAGCGTGGGGATCGTGCGAGATACGATCATTGCCTGGCAGGTTCAAAATAACGCGTTATTTCAAAAATGGTCGTGCCCGGTCGTAGCCGAAACCGCCGATGGCAGGATGAACGATATGAATGCCTTTCATGTCACCTCGGATCACGTGTTTCATGCCTTGAATTCAGCCGGCAGCCAGGAGGTCGAGGAGGGAAATGTTGGCGGAGGAACAGGCATGCTGTGTTATGAATTCAAGGGCGGCGCGGGCACTTCATCCCGCAAACTATCTGGAGCGCATGGAGGCTGGACGGTAGGAGCCCTGGTCCAATCCAATTTTGGAAGACGGCCCCAGCTTACGATTGCCGGCGTTCCTGTAGGAAAGTATCTGCCCAACAGCGCACAGTCTTCAAAAGATGAAAGTCCGTTTCAACCTGAAGCTGGATCATTGATTGTCATCCTCGCGACAGACGCTCCACTTCTGCCTCACCAGCTTAAACGGCTCGCCCGACGCGCGACCATCGGCATGGCACGTACAGGATCGCTCGGAGGGAACGGATCCGGCGATATCTTTCTGGCTTTCTCAACCGCCAACTCGCAAGCCGCCGTAGGAGACGAACAGGGATTATCGACCGTCCAGACGATAGCGAACCAGCATCTCGATCCGCTCCTGTGGGCATCGGCGCTGGCAACGGAGGAGGCGATCATCAATTCACTGGTTGCGGCGGAAGACATGAAAGGCCATTTGGGTTTCAGCGTCAAAGCGATCTCCCATCGCGAATTGCAACGCGTCCTGAAAGAACACCGAATCTCGATCTAAAAAACAAAGAACTCCGCCATTCCGCGGAGTTCTTCAATCCGAAGTCAGGGTGATTACGGATCCTGAATTTCAGCTGCCCTCAGGGTATTGTTCATCAACATGGCTATCGTCATCGGCCCGACCCCTCCCGGGACGGGGGTTATAAAGCCGGCGACCTCCCTGGCTTCATTGAAATTCACATCCCCGACCAGCCGCTGTCCGCTCTTCTTGGTCGCATCCGGTACAGCGTTAATGCCCACATCGATCACGGCCGCGCCGGGCTTGATCCAATCCCCGCGCACCATTTCCGTCTTGCCTATCGCTGCGATCAGGATATCCGCATTGCGCACCGTCCCCGGTAAATCCTGTGTGCGTGAGTGACAAACCGTGACAGTGGCATTCTTTCCGATCAGCAGCAGGGCGGCCGGCATTCCCACGATGTTCGAACGCCCGAGCACCACGGCATTTGCTCCTTCGATCTTTACTCCCGACTTTTCGAGAAGATATATGCATCCATAGGGTGTGCAAGGGACAAACAACGGGTCGCGGCCCTTCTGAGCCAGGCGGCCGATATTGATCGGGGAAAAACCATCCACATCCTTTTCGATGCTGATCAATTGCAATACCCGCTCTTCGTTCAAGTGGGAGGGCAGTGGTAACTGGACCAGGATGCCGTTCACCTTTTTGCTGCGGTTTAATTTCTTGATCAGCTTTTCAAGCTCCTCCTGGGAGATATCTGCAGGCAGATGTTCGCTGACCGAACCCATGCCAAGTTCCTGGCAGGCTTTTTGCTTCGATGAGACATACGCTGCCGAGTCCGGTCGATCCCCCACCAAAACTGTAGCCAGGGTGGGTTTCGGCTTCCCTGCGGCTAATCGTTTGGCAACCTTGGCGGCAACCTCCTCTCGAACCTGCTGGCCGATTAATTTTCCATCGATCAATTGAGCTGTCATTATTTGCTCCTTTATGAGAATGCGTCGAATTTCCGTGAAAAATTATACATTCTCCCCCCCTGAAGAAGAAGTGACACTCATCCCGAATTCCGAATTACGCCTACCATTGTCTCATCCCTCAAATCAATCAGGTCAACCTGGTCGAATTCATTCCAGCGGGGGGAGGCCGTCCGGGACATCACCCGCAGGAAATTTTCGGTCAAACCGTATACCTCCCATCCATTTTCACCGATTGAGGAGGCAGTTTCCCACAACACTCGCAGAGTACATCCAAGAAATCGTTTGCGAAAAATAGCCGCAGATTCGGTCAGAGCTTCGTGCAAGACATGGTTTCGTTGCTTTCGAAGGATATGCAGTATCTGCCTCGGAAAACCGGCTGCCGCGGTGCCGGGACGTGGAGAGAAGGTAAATACATGTCCGCCCGCAAATTCCATGGCGCGGACAAATGCAAGGGATTCGTTGAATTCCTGCTCCGTTTCGCCGGGGAACCCGGCGATGAGGTCGGTGGTGATCGCCACATCCCTGATCCTCTCGCGTGCAGACTGAATCAGACTCCGGTATGATTCGGGAGTGATCCTGCGGGCCATGCGCCGGAGAGTATCGGCGCTTCCACTTTGCAAGGGTAGATGAAGATGAGGCATAAGACGCGGGTTTTCCCATAGACGAAAAAAAGTTCCATCCAAATCCCAAGGCTCGAGGGATGAAAGACGCAAGCGAGGAGTGTCGGTGTCCTGCAATACAGCGTTTACCAGATCTCTTAAGTGCAGGCCTCCTTCCGCACCCCACGAACCGAGGTGCACTCCAGTCAAAACGATTTCCCTAGTCCCACCGGCAAGTGCAGATTTGATATCACAAACTATGGTGTCGACAGACCGGCTGCGGCTGCGGCCGCGGGCAATGGTGGTGAGGCAGAATGTGCAATGATTATCACACCCGTCCTGAACCTTGATGAAGGCTCGCGTTCGGTGACGGGGACCAGGAAGCGGGACGCGCGAATGCGGTTCCCGATCCAAGGGAACTTTGGGTTGGTTCAGGATCCGCGGGACAAGTTCATCTTTCTCGGGGTTTGCGATGACATCCGTAACCGCCGGCAACGCCGCGGCTTTCTCCGGTTGCAAGGTTACCCAACACCCGGTGGAAACAATTCTCTGCACTCCCGCGCGTGCAATGGATCGAATTTTTCCACGCGAGTCAGAAACCGCGGCACCGGTCACCGCGCAAGTATTGACTACCGCAAGGTCGGCCAGATCAGGAGCAGCCACGATTTCATGTCCTGCGGCACGGAATTGACCAGCCATGATCTCGATTTCCGACTGGTTTAGGCGGCACCCAATGGTGTCCAAATACACTTTCATGAATCAAACCTATGGTTGCAAAACAACGAAGTTGTCGAATATCAAATCCACACCGGGCTGGGTAAATGTCCCAGCCAGCAAACCCACCTCGCCTGAGGACAATCGATTATCTTGAACCTCTGCAAGCAGGAATCCATTGATATAGAAAGAAAGGGTATCTGCGGCACAATCGGCTCGTAGGTGATTTACCGCAAGGCCGGTTCTTATGTGCTCACTGGTTTGCATCTCCGGCTGCCCCAGCAGGGTCGCCTGGCCACCGGCGAATACCCCGATCCCATAATAACCATCGTTGGTGATGATGAAGAAATAATAATCGCTGCCAGTCAACCGGCATACCAACCCGGATCGGTTCTCATCCGGGCCGCCCAATTTTCCGGTATCCACTTCAATTCGTACGTCGGAGTACACACGCGGTGGCGAGGACCAGAAATTTGTTTGCGCGGAATTCACCAGAATGCGATATCCTCCGGCATCGTAATCCATGATGCCCTCCGCGGTCAACAATCGGTCCCATCCGCTGGCGGGATTCGAAAAATCATCCTGATACAGGATGCTGCCTGTCGGGAAAACCGTTTCAGGTAATTCCGCTGAGGCAGGCAGGATAGTGCAAGCAAGTGAAACAACAACAAGGACAATCGTCCCAGCCAGAATTCGATTCATGCGGGCCATTGTATCATGCGCATTTATGGAAAGTAATCTTGAAGTACCTGCCTAGCCTCGACACCACCGGGCCCTTCGGGATCGAGCGCGAGGACATTGGCGAGGATTTCACGCGCAACGGGCCGATTTCCCTGGGCGAGGTAGTTCAATGCCAGGTGAATTTGCGCAGGGAAATATTCCGGGTCAAGTTTCGCTGCTTCATGCAAAGTTTGTTGGGCATTCGCGAATCGACCCGAGGCATAATAGACAAATCCCAGAGCGTCCAGTGAGCCGGGATCCTGAGAAGAAAGTTCAACGGCTTTTTTGGCAGCCGGCAACCCGATTTCCTCTACATACACTCCATTTTCCGCACAGAATAATGCCAGCAATCGCCAGTATGTGGGATCTTCCGGTGCGAGACCTGCGGCATTTTCGTAGGCCCGAAACGCAGCCTCCAAATCCCCAAGCCTGAGAAAGGCATCCCCCACAGCTGCCTGCCAGGCAGGATTCTGCGGGTCATATTCGGCTGCAAGCAGATATTCTGCGAGCATCTGAGCGGGCTTATCCTGACGGCTCCAGTATAAGCCGCGTAAACCGCGAATAACAGCGGAAGTAGGATTCAATTGCAATGCGCGATCCAATTCGGTTCGGCCATCCAGACCGGTTTGTTGCCTGGCTTCACCGAGCCATGCCCATGCTTCAGCATCGCCTGGATCCTGCGCAACCGCCCGTTCAAAAGCTGAACGCGAAAACTCCCATTCTCCCACCAGGCCAAGTGCTCGTCCGACGAGGGCAATGCGCGAGGAGGAGTCCACCTGTTTCGAGGGATCCTCCAGGACTGTAATCAGGGTTTGAACAGCAGGTTGGAAAGTGGGGTCCAAGGACGAAGCGAGCGATAATTGCGTTTGTGCCTCTTCAGGGTCGGTTAACATCAACAGGACCCCCAACCGGTACCGCACGTGTCCATCATCCGGTGAGAGAAGGACCAGCTCTTGAAGTTCACGCAGTTCGGCCTCCCAATCCTCGTTCTTGCGGTAAACTTCCGCCAAACCAGCATGCAAGGCAAGGGAATCCGGAAATCTTTGCAATCCCTTCTCAAAGCTAATACTTGCGGATTCCGAGTCTCCCAGGTACAAGTGAGCAAGGGAAAAAGCCAACCAACCCTCTTCGGTCAAGGTCCTTGCACGACCTATATAATCGATAACCTCCGGGTAGGCCGACCCGGAAAAGGAAGCCAATCCGGCTTTTTCCCACAAATCCGCCTGCCAGAAACTTAATCGGGCTGCACGCGCGTACGATCTTGAGGCGGTCCGATAGTCGTGCTTGATCAATGCTTCTTCAGCCAAACGAATTTCAACTTGACTCATCATCCAGATGACCAAACTGGATCCCAGAATCAACAAGATGGTAGTGGTAAAAATGACCAGATATTTATTGCGCATGACGCCATTATACGTGCACTAGTCCACCCTATGGAACTGGCAGTATAATCCAGAAGGAATGAGTGGATTTACAAGCCTGATTTTTACACAACTGACCGTTCCTCCGGGAGATTTAATTTACTATTTGATCCTGGCCTTTGCCATTGCCAGCTCCCTGCAATCCACGTTCAATCACTGGCGCGTAAGCGAATACCCCCAGGCGCGGCGTGCCATGATCGGTCTGGGAACGCTATTGCTCGCGCAGCTTGTGATGTTCGCATTCAGCGGACTCGCCTGGCAGGACCTGGTGGATCCCAGAGTGTTCCTGCCGCCGATGGATCGGGCATTCCTCCTTTTTGGAATTATCTGGATCATCTGGTTGTATGCCTTCCCCGAACCCAGCCGGCCGGCTGATTCCGCCACGGTACTGCTCAGCTTGTTGGTAATCACCGGCCTTGGATTAAGTTCATTGATGTGGTCGACCAGGAGCGACATCACCTCCTTCAACCAGACCTTCGACGACTGGTTGTGGCAGATTGCGTCCATGACCGCGGCGATCACAGGTATCGCAATCCTCTTTATACGAAAACCCAACGGAATGTGGAATGGAATCACCCTCTTGATTTTTGGTTTCCTTGGTCACGTGGGGCACTTGTTGATTCCCTTGGAAGGGAACTATTCCGGCATCGTGCGATTGGCATACATGGCCGCCTACCCCATTCTCTTGACACTGCCTCAACGGTTCCCCCTGACGGTCACTGCCCCCGTGAAACAGCGCCCAACAACCATAAAACAGGAGGCGGGAATACCCGAGCGGCGTCGTTACAGTACGGATCCCAAGACTTTTCACGCAATGCTCGCGCTTGCCGCGGAATCGGTTCCAGCCAAAGTCAGTCAGGCGATCACGCGCGCGATCGCGCAAACGATGCTCTCTGACCTATGCTTCCTGATCTACCTGACTGACAACAACAATCAGATGGTGATCGCCGGGGGTATGATCTGATCCGCGAGGATTCTCTTGAAGGGGGAGCGCTCAATAAGAATTTGATCCCCATGCTGGCCAGTGCCTTGCAACGAGGACGGCCTTTACGTTTACCAGCCAGCAGCACCTCGGCTGACATCAAAGGTCTAAGCGACATCCTCGGGCTGTCCAACCCGGGTCATCTGTTGTGCGTGCCCATTCTCACTCAGGAAAAAGAATCGATCGGCGGATTAATGCTGCTTTCCCCGTATTCGGATCGCTCCTGGACCGCCGAAGACCAGGCCTTTCTTATCAACATTGCGGTTTCACTGGTGCCGATCATTCGCCGCAGCCAGAAGGTGAGCAAGCTGGAACTTCAAAGCGATCTATCCCGGTCGCAAGTCGCAGAGCTTGAAATCCGCATACGCGAACTCACTCAACAGCTGGCAGCCCAAAAGGATCAATCCTCAAACAGCCCGGTAAACGGGGATCTGACCCCCTGGATGGCAGAACAGGAACATGCCCGGCAAACCATCGAGGAACTTCAACAGGAAAACGTTGAATTGCGCGCCCTCGTCGAGACCTCCTCTTCAGCCGATCCATCGTTCGACGACCAGGAATATCAATCCTTGCGACTGGAGGCAGCCCGCCTGCAAAAACAACTAGCAGAGGCGAATTCCAAGATCACCAGCATGCAAAAGGAAATCCCCACCATTAAAAGCAGCGAACAATCAGAAGTGGTTGCCTCCATCTCACAGGAGTTGAGACAGCCTCTCTCTTCGGTAGTCGGGTATACCGACCTGCTGCTTGGGGAATCGGTGGGGATTCTCGGCGCCTTGCAAAGGAAATTTGTCGAACGGATCAAGGCCTCCACGGAGCGCATTCGAAGTTTGATGGATGACATGATCCAGATCACAACGCTTGAGACCGACTTGCATGATCTGAGACCCGAATCCGTGGATCTGAACCTGATCATCGATAACGCCATGTCCTATACCAGCAGCCAGGTCCGCGAGAAGAACATCTCCATGCATCTGGAATTGCCGAAGAAGCTTTCCCCGATCCAGACCGACCGCGAAGCCCTGCAGCAAATTCTGATCCACTTGCTGCAAAACGCCGGAGCGTCCACTCCCTATGAGGGTAAGATCAGGCTCAAGGTCCAGACCCGGAACGAAGAAGGTATGGAATATATTCTGATCCAGGTAACCGACTCCGGTGGAGGCATCTTGCCGGACGACTTGCCTCGGGTTTTCACGCGGCTCTATCGCGCGGACAATGTCCTGATCCAGGGGGTGGGCGATACCGGCGTCGGCTTGTCCATCGCCAAGACGCTGACCGAAGCCCAGCATGGACGGATTTGGGTGGAAAGCGAACCAGGGATTGGTGCCACTTTCAGCGTTCTCCTGCCTAATGCGGGCGTAAATCTCCCGACTGGAGTTGGAAGATAATGGAGGGACGGCGGGAGATCGGTAACGCAGTGGTGATCGCGCTGATCTCGATCGGGTTGATCGTTGGAGCGCTTTCGATATCCCTCGTGGAATTTTCACCGGAGGTGATCCCCTCACCTACCTTTTTCCTTCCTCCCTCACCGGTACCATTGACGGCAACACAAGGATTGACGAAAACACCCACGCCTTCTTCCACCCCGGGAGAATCTCTTCCAAGTTTTACGCCCAGTCCCTCCTCCACCAGCCGATGTCCCGTTCTGCCTGGATGGGGATCCATCTCCGTGCAGGCAACCGATACGTTGGATTCGATTGCCGCCCGATATCGCATCACCCCCGACGAATTGCGGCGTGCGAATTGCCTGTTTTCAACCAGCCTGATCCCCGGTTCCACGATATTCGTCCCCCCAATTGTCACAACGACTTCCTCGGTCTGCATTCAGGGAAATACCGGCTGGGTAAAGAATTACACCGTCAAACCCGGAGATAATTTGTTCAGGATCGCAATCAATCACTACACCACTCTGGAGATGATGCGTAAAGTGAATTGCAGAACCAGCGATACGATTTATTCCGGTGATGTGTTGTGGGTTCCTAATGTATCCGCCACGCGCACCACTGCGCCGATCAGCTCACCGGGCAATACAACCACTCCCTATCCCACGGATCCACTGACAGAAACCCCCCTTCCATTCACCGCCACTTTTATTCCAACCCCCACCAATACCTCCACGCCAAGCGCGACAGTCAACCCATAACTGATGAATTCCACCGAATCCTGTCATGGCAGCCTCCTCCCGTCGCGGTGATGCAATGGATTCTGCCATCCGAGCTACCCTTCATTTGACCACACACCGGAAGATAGTGATCGCGGAGGCCCTGCTCGTGATCGCAGGCAGCATCGCTTCAGCCTGTGGAGCGATACCACAGTCCCCCATTCAGTCCAGCCTCCCGTTTCTCCTGGTCACATCCGCGCCAAATCCATCCCCAACGCCGACTCCCTTTCAGCCTCTCTTGCACACACCCACGCAAGCCTGGTTCTCCTTTTCAAATTCGGTCTCCGTAGATCCGGGGAGTGTTCTACCCACAGAGACTCCTTCACCTACGCCGACCTTGCCCTTCGATCCATCACCAACCGTGGATTTCAATCAACTCTTTCCCACAGCAGCGGCTCCCCCACCGGCGGAGATTCCCCTGATCGATCCAACCGCGTTTCCGCCACTCACCGATAACGAGACTTACAATGTCCTGCTTATCGGGTCCGATAAGCGGCCCGGATCCTCCTACCGCACCGATACCCTGGTCATCGCGATCATTTGGCCCAAGGAGGGGCAGGTATCGCTGATCTCGATCCCGCGCGATCTTTGGATCTACATTCCCTCTGTGGGGATGCAGCGCATCAATACCGCTTATCAAAGCGGTGAGGTCGTAGGGTATGCGGGAGGGGGACCTGGCTTGCTGCGCGACACGATCGCCTACAATTTGGGCATCCGGATCGATCACACAGCCATGGTCGAATTCGACGGCTTTCGACGCATTGTGGACACACTCGATGGAATCGAGGTGCCCATCTCCTGCGCCTATACGGATTGGCGGCTGATCGATCCCTCCTACGATCCATTCAACGAGAACAACTGGTGGCTGTTCAGCATTGGGCCGGGACAGGTTCACATGGACGGTGATCTTGCCCTATGGTACGCCCGTTCACGACTGAAATCCAACGATTTTGACCGGGGCCGGCGCCAGCAGGAGGTATTGCGCGCCCTCTTTCAGAAAGCGCTACAAACAAATACGTTCAGCAAGATCCCGCAGCTTTACAACGATTTTTCAAGCACGGTGGTCACCGACATCGCCATGACCGACATGCTTCGGCTGGCGCCCTATGCCGTGAATTTTACGAATGCAAACATTCGAGGCTATTACATTCGTCCGCCGGCGGTCAGTTCCTGGATCACGCCCGGAGGAGCTTCCGTTCTCCTGCCAAACGAGGAATTACTCAGGCAGCTGCTGATCGACGCCTCGACCCTCTCAGGCGTGGCGAGTCAACGTAAGGCGATCACGATCGAGGTCCAGAACGGGAGCCCTGCAGAGACCTGGGATTCCCTTGCCGCCTCCCGCCTGAATTACGCCGGTTACCAAACCGCGATCACACTCGCTGATGCGAGAAATTATGCATCTTCCGTTCTCGTTGACTTCACTCCGGGGCAGGATCCCAATCAACAACAATTGATCCTTTCCATCCTCGGTTTATACAATGCCAATATCATCACTCTCACCAACCCTGCCAGCCATTACCAGTATCGGTTGATCCTGGGAAGCAACTACGAGCCATGTTTCCAGCCGGAGAACTTATCCCATTAAATGCTGGTTGACAACCCGTTGAATTCTCGTTAAACTATACGCAAAAGCTACCGCTAGTCCCCAAACTACGG
>VGNF01000024.1 GCA_016866195.1 Chloroflexota bacterium
TTTTTCGCCGATCACCGTTGCATATTTCCCCGGCAGGGATTCGATGAAATCTCCCAGGCGGGCGGATATTGCCGCCTGCGCCACATCCTCTTGTGTTGCATCTGCCCTGCCCAGGCGGATGTTTGCTGCGATCGTATCGTGAAAGAGGTGGGGTCTTTGCGGAACCCACGCAATCGAATCGATGGAGGGGGAGTGATCCGTTACCAAGTGTTCATAGCTGGTGATCACCCTGCCCGATTTCGGATGGATGAAACCCAGGAGCAGGTTGATAAGCGTGGATTTCCCCGCGCCGGTTTTGCCCACCAGCGCAATGTGACGGCCGCACGGAAATGAGCAATTGATGTCCTGGAGGGCAGGTGTGGATTCTTGCGGGTATGTAAATGAGACCTTTTCGAGCCGGAGTTCGAGAATGCCCGATCGAGTGTCTTCTGCCGGTGGGGTACGTCTTATCCCGCGGCTGGGGACGGGAATATCTAGAATTTCAAAGATTCTCCTTGCTGCAGTCGCACCAGCCATCCCGGCGTGGAACCTGGCAGCCAAGGCACGCAGGGGCATGTAAAATTCCCCCGCCAGCACCAGCAGGAAGAGGGCAGGTTGAAAATCCATCCTGCCGTAGAGCAGGCGGAAGCCGATTTCCACCGCGATGATTGCCGTGCTCAGTGTGGCAAGCAGTTCGAGCGTGAGCGCGGAAAGGAAGGTGACGCGCAGGACACCGAGCGTGGCATCGCGGTACTGCTCGCTGGTTTGCGCGATCGATGACGCCTGCGCTTTTGACTGGCCGAACAGCTTGAGGGTGGTCAATCCCTGCAG
Organism: Chloroflexota bacterium; assembly: GCA_016866195.1. Classification (GTDB taxonomy): domain Bacteria; phylum Chloroflexota; class Anaerolineae; order Anaerolineales; family Villigracilaceae; genus VGNF01. Next base: position 811 of record VGNF01000024.1, read on the forward strand.
GCTGTCCAGGAAGTGTGCGCTCAACAGTCTCAGAGCCTCATATTGGCGCCGGGTGACGATCTCCGCGCCCCTGCCGATCATGATCATAAAGAACGGGATGAGCGGCGCGGTGACGAGGAAAATGGTCCCGGAAAGCAGGTCGAGGGGAAAGGCGACCATCAGAATGGACAGTGGAACGAGGGCGGTGATGACCAGTTGCGGAAGGTACTGGCTGTAATATGCGTCGAGCGCCTCGATGCCCTCCACCGCGGCTGTGGTCAATTCGCCGGTGCGCTGCCCTCGCGAGTAGGCGGGGCCGAGTTTGAGAATATGTGCGAATAGCCGCTCGCGCAGGTTGGTTTTGATACGCACCGCGACCGCGTTGGCAGAGATTTCATTGAGCCATGTCAACAGGGCGCGGCCGGCGATCGCAGCCAGCATCAGGAGCATCAGTTTCCAGACCTGTTGCAGGGTGTGCTGATCCAAATACACCTGCTGGATTGTGGTGCTGAGAAGCCAGGCCTGCCAGATGGTAAGCAGTCCGGCTAACACCCCGGTAAGGATCGTGGAGAACAGTGGTAGACGTGTGTCGCGGGTGAGGGCGAGAAGTCTGCGGTGCATGGAGAATATGAAGAGACCAGCAGCTGCCAAAAAAAGGAAGGTCGAAGGGAGTATATCCTTCAACCTTCCATCCTTCAATCCGGCGTGGGTTTAATAGACGAGACTCTTTTTATCCGTGCTGATGCGCTTGCGGAACATGTAGTAGGACCAGCCCTGATAGGCCAGTACGACCGGCACGAAGATCAACGCCACGATGCTCATGACCGTCAGGGTGTATTGCGAGGAGGAGGCATTGGAGATCGTCAGGCTCCATTCCGGGTTGGTGCTGGAAATCATCACCCGCGGGAACATCAGGGTGAAAAATGCCACCTGGGTCAGGACGAAACGCACGCCGGTCGAGATGAACGCCCAGCCCTCCATTTTGCGGTTGATGAAGAGGATGGTCGAGAGCAGAATCACCACGGATGCAATCGGAATGATGCCGGGATCGATCCCGATCTTGGTGGTGATGTCGGTGTACACGTACGTGGTGGCAGCCAGCAGGACCACCATGACCGCCGCGGCGATGTACAGCTTTTTCGAGGCTTCACGAACCCGATCGCGTAATTTACCTTCCAGTTTCAAGGTCAGGAAATTGGCGCCGTGCAGCAGGAAGACGCTCACCATGGTCATGCCGCCGATCAAACCGTAGGGATTGAGCAGGGTGAACAGGTTGCCGGTGTACATCATGTCCTGGTTGATGGGCACCCCGCGTGCCAGATTGGCAAAGGCTGCACCCAGCAGCAGCGATGGCAGGAAGGACCCGACCGCGATCATCCAATCGAATGTGCGCCGCCATTTGGGATTGGAATCCTTGGAGCGGTACTCGAAGGCTATGCCGCGCAGGATCAGTCCGATCAGCACTAGGAACAGTGCCAGATAGAAGCCGCTGAACATTGTGGCATACCAGTGCGGGAAGGCGGCAAAGGTCGCGCCTCCGGCGGTCAGCAGCCAGACCTCATTGCCGTCCCATACCGAGCCGATCGTGTTGATGACCGCCCGGCGTTCCTCGTCCTTCCTTCCCATGAAAGGAAGCAGCATCCCCACCCCGAAGTCAAAGCCCTCCAGGAAGAAGAAACCGATCCAGAGCACGGCAATCAGGATAAACCAAAGGGTTTGCAGGAATTCGTAAGACATGGTTTTTCTCCGCGACTAGTCTTGAGCGCCGACGCGCCCAGGAGCCGCGTCAACGGATTCATGCAGGGCGGCATCCGGGCCTGCGATGGCGTACTTCTTCATCAGGTACACCATCGCCGCGGCCAGGGAGCCGTATACTGCTGTGTAGCCGATCAGGGAGATGAGCAGATCGACCGTGGTGAGATTCGGCGAGACGGCATCCTCCACCTTGAGCAGGCCGAAGACGATCCATGGCTGGCGACCCATCTCCGTCAGGATCCAACCACTGGCATTGGCCAGGTAGGGCAGGGTCAGCGCGCCGATGGGAACGTACTTCATCCACTTGGCTTTTTCGTAATTTTTCTTACGCGTTGCGTACAGGAACCAGGCGGATGCACCCATCATAATAAACCCGAAGGCCATCATAATGCGGAAAGTCCAGTAGGTGACCACCATCAGGGGAATGTAATCCCCCGGCCCGTACTGCTGCTCGTACTGCATCTGGATTTCGTGCACACCCCTCACTTCGCAGCTGAAATCGTTGCACGCCAGGGAACTCATGACATACGGGATGCGGATCGACCACACTTCCCTTTTACCACTGAGATCCCCGATGGTGAGCAGGGAGAAGGAGGCGGGTTGCTCGGTTTCCCAAATGGCTTCCAATGCCGCCAGTTTCATCGGTTGGGATTCGTACATGAACTGGCCCATGGTATGACCGCCCAGGAAGACCAGGGTGGAGGCGATCAAACCGGCCAGGGCGCCCATCTGAAAGGACCGTTTGAAGAAGGCCATATTTTGCTTGCGGACGAGGTGGTAGGCGCTAATTGCCAGGATCAGGAAGGAAGCCATGGCAAGTCCGTCAGCCAGAGTATGCCAGACGAAGACCCAGGCTTTCTCGTTCGTGATCAGTGCCAAAAAGTCCACCAGCTCGGCTCGGCCCGTGGATTCATTGATGATATATCCGACGGGATGCTGCATCCAGCCGTTGGCGATTAGAATCCACACAGCCGACAGGTTGGAACCGATCGCGACCAGCCAGATCGATGCCAGGTGCACCTTCTCGGGGATCCTCCCCTCCCCAAAGATCCAGACGCCCAGGAATGTGGATTCCATGAAGAAAGCCAGCAGGGCTTCGATGGCAAGCGGGGCGCCGAAAATATCCCCCACGTAGCGGCTGTATTCGCTCCAATTCATGCCGAACTGGAACTCCTGCACGATGCCGGTCACCACGCCGATGGCAAAATTGATCAGGAATAACTTGCCCCAGAATTTGGTCATCTTGCGCCAGGTCTCATCCCGGGTCTGGTAGAAGCGGGTCTGCATGAAGGCCACAAACCAGCCCAGTCCCAGGGTGAGGGGGACAAACAACCAGTGATAGATGGTCGTCAACGCGAATTGCAGTCTTGAAAGTAAGATAGGATCCATTTTTGGTGCTCCACAATTGGTCTCGAATAATTGGATAAGGTGATGAACGAAAATGATGATATCCGGATGATGCTCCTTTTCAATTCTGGTATAGAACCAGAGGCTGGATGAATTCCAGTTGGTGCAGGATTAAGGATTGCACTCTTGCCCAATGGCAGCGGTCAGGCAACAGCGAGCCCTCCATCCCTGCCGGCATCGGTATGGATGGATCCGCCGGTGCAAGGTCGGCAACGATTCGCTGATCCAGCCCGGGGAATGAGCGTCTCGGGTACGGTCCGGGAAGTGGGAACGCGTTTCGATTCCGGTTGCTTGGAGAGCGCGAGCTCCACGGGAACGGCGCAGTCTGGCTGGGGATCAATTCGCAGCATTGAATAGCGTCCATACATTCTTGGGTGCATCGGTCAACGTTTACTTGTATTGTAAGTAATTCCTCTCAGAATCGGTTGTGAAATTCATCATGTGTATACAAGTCAAACATCAATCGTTCCCAGTCCGGCCGGGGGATTGGCCGGGTTGGTTTGATGGCCGGCCGGGAGTCGTGTGTTTCGCGAGCGCAGTATTCCATAGCCGTACAACGGCAGCCGGGGATAGTGGATCGATGATTGTGGGATATAATCCCAACAATATTTTCTTGATGAGGTAGCTCAATGATCGATCCGGTAATCTTCACATTCAAATTATTCAATATTCAGGTCGCCTTGCGATGGTACGGCGTGCTGGTCATGCTGGGCGCGATCGTCGGTGCGTGGTATGCCGAACGGGAGATTCGACACCGCGGAGAAAACGGTGATTCGATCTGGGACGCCATGGTCTGGGTGTTGCCCATCGGCATCATCGGCGCCCGCGTATGGTTTGTCATGAACAGTATTCTGGGCGGCAATACGTACTATCTCGATAATCCCGGAAAGATCGCCTACATCTGGGAGGGAGGCCTGCATTTCTTTGGCGGCCTGCTCTTTGGTGCGATCGCCCTGTACTTCTTCCTGAAGAAAAATGGCATGGACTTGTGGCTGTTCCTGGATGCGATTGCTCCGGCTACCCTGTTGGGTCAGGCCCTGGCGCGCCCGGCGAATTACATCAACCAGGAATTGTATGGCCAGCCGACTCTTCTCCCCTGGGGGATTCCCATTGAGGCGCCCTATCGTCTGCCGCAATACTCAGACTTGTCCCAGTATCCAATGGATTCCACCCGCTTCCATCCGACGTTTGCCTATGAGATCATCCTAAACATCCTGATCGTGCTGTTCTTGTGGTGGATTTCGCGACAGTATGCGAAGTTGATGAAGCCCGGCACAATCTTCAGCGCCTGGTTGATGCTTGCCGGAGCTTCCCGAACCTTCATTGAATTCTTCCGACCGGATCAGCCCAAAATCGGGGATTCATTTGTCAGCTACACCATGGTGGTTTCGATATTGATGTTCCTGGTGGGGCTGATCATGCTGCTCCTGCGGTATGAAAAATTGAAATGGGCTGTTGCCGAAGGCTGGGAAACGCGGTATCAGATCAGGAAGACGGAGCGGAAGGTCCGCCGGAGGATTTCCCCTGACCCCGCAGGCGAACCGGCACAGGCATCGCCAAAGACCCAGACGAAATTGCCCGCGAAGAAACCAAGGAAAAAACCGTCCACTGCTAGAAGGTAATAAAATGCCCGGTCACCACCGGGCATTTCTTATCTATGGGCGCGGCACTTCCACGCGGGATGCCGGAAGCGGGGCGCGCTGGTCGAATTCGAACCTCGTGAAAATATCCGCATACCTCTCGACGATCTGCTCACGGGTGAAGCCCATCTCCTCGTACGAGTACACGTGGTCGCTGTTGTACGCCAGCGTATCCTTCACGGCCTGATCTACGATGGTCTCCAGGCCGGGCTTATCCGGGTAGCCAAACTGCTCATAGAAGGCGCGAATGACCGCCTCCGGCCGCTGGATCAGATCATCGTATTTCAGGATCAGGTGCCGCCGGGAGGGATGTGTGTCCAGATACTCCAGGGGGTGCCTGTACCAGAAGCGGGTCAAGTCCGTGATCTCGTCGATGTAGAAAAATCCCTCGCCCGGATCGGTGAATTGGCGGCGCGCGTAATTGATCCACGAGATCGTAGACGGAAGCATATCCAAGGGATTGCGGACCAGGTAAATGATGCGCGCATCGGGGAAGAACTCGGCGAGAGTTTCGATCTTGGGGCAGAAAGCAGGATTCTTGGCGACGAAATAGCGCTTTCCGGTGGCATACATGTGCCGCTGCAGCATGGATCGGTAAAAAGTCATGATGCGCCGTTTGTGCTCCGGCGCCAGGGCACGATCGAAATGCTGATAATCCGGCATTTCATCCATGAAGGGGAAGAGAAAGGTGACGAAGTAACCATCCCAGATGTGCAAATGGATGTTTTCGTCCTCTTCCGGCTGGAAGAATGAAATGGGGTGGATCTTGATCTTTCCCAGTGTGGCCCGGTCGAACGCGAATAAAAGGCGATGCAAAATCCCATTGAGGAAGCGCCGGTCGAACCGCGAGACCAGCTGGGTGACCTTCTTTTGAGTCACCGAAGGTGTCAGATAGATATCCCAGGTGGTCAGGCTGGTGAACGTCTCCACATCCCGCGAAAGCAGCCGGTGCAGGAAGGTTGATCCGCTGCGCAGGTTGCCGAGGATGAACAGGGGCTTTTCGATCGGTTGATTCCTGTAAGCGGGGAACAGCAAATCATCAAGGGCGAAACACAACCAATGGATCAACGATCCCAAAGGCCAGACCAGGTAGAAAAGCACTAGAAAGATGAATCTCTTTCGGGTGAGGCGGGCCGGGGTGTTCTTCGAAGCGAAGAAGGACCGGTAGAACGATCGCCAAAAAAGGCGGAAGTTATATTTCATTTGGTCGGGATATCCTGGCATGGGATGCTTACAGTCAGAAAGGCCGATCCGGCCTCTCTGCGGCTATTCTATCACCAATCCACTTCTTTGAGATTCACGACAAGGCAGGCGTGTTTTTTCTGTCTCAAGACAGGCGCGCCCAGGATTTGTTCCATCAGATTGCCGAATAAGAGAGGGTAAAATACATTCTGTGACTTTTATTGAATGAGGAGAGAAAATGGCTGACCGATTGACTTATAAAGCGACACAGGAATATTTATCCACGCTCGTGCCGGAGAGAGAACCGGAATTGAAGAAAATGGAAGCTTATGCGGAGGAGCACGGCTTCCCGATCATCGGACCCGTCTGTGGATATTATTGCTACCAACTGGCATGGATGATCAATGCGAAGTCCGTTTTTGAACTTGGATCCGGTTTTGGCTACTCGACGGCATGGTTCGCGAAGGCTCTCAAAGAAAACGGAGGCGGGCTGGTGCATCATACCGTCTGGGATGAAAAGCTGTCGGCGATGGCTCGCGAGCACCTCGCGAATTTGGGTCTGGTAAATCTCGTAAAATTTTACAATGCCGAGGCGGTCGAATCGTTGAAAGGTGCGGCCGGCCCATTCGATATCATCTTCAACGATATCAATAAGGAGGCGTATCCCGCTTCCTACCTGGTGATCAAGGAGAAACTCCGCAGCGGTGGATTGTTGATCATCGATAACATGCTGTGGAGTGGACGGATCTTCGATAAGAAGAATGTTACCGAAGCGACGAATGGGGTGCGGGAAATCACCCGCCTGGTCACCCGCGATCCGGATTGGATCGTGAGCCTCGCTCCGCTGCGCGATTTTATGATCGTCGCGTATAAGAGGTGACATGCCCTATCAATTCGATTCACTGCCTTCCCGCAGAATCCCCTACACGACCAATAAATGGTCCCTCTATCCGAAGGATGTAATCCCGATGTGGATCGCGGATATGGATATCCCGACCGCGCCGCAAATCATCGCCGCCTTACGCAAACAGGTGGAGCAAGGGGTGCTGGGATACGAACTGCTTTCGAAGCATCTGTTGGAGACCATTACCGCGCGGATGAAGAAACTGTACGGCTGGGAAGTCGACCCGCAATCGATCGTTTACACGGCGGGGGTCAGCAATGGATACAACATTGCCGCGCGTGTATTATGTTCCAGCGAGCGCGGGTATTTAATCCAGACCCCGGTTTATAACGAATTCCATGAAACGCATGAAAAGACCGGGCTTCCGCAGCTTGTTTCACCACTCGTGATGCGCACCGAGGGCCGGCGCATCCGTTATGAGGTTGATTTCGACGACTTCCGGATCCAAACTCAAAAGGCGGCGATGTTCCTGTTATGCCATCCGCACAATCCGGTGGGACATATTTTCAATGAGGCCGAACTAAGGAGAATGGCGGAGATCTGCCTCGAAAATAATGTGACGATCGTCGCCGATCAGATCCATGGCGAATTGCTGCTCGGTGACGCAAAGTTCACGCCGCTGGCGATTCTTTCTCCGGAAATCGAAAAGCAAACCATCACTTTGATCTCGGCTTCGAAAGCGTTCAATGTGCCGGGTCTCTCGTGCGCCTTCGCCATCATCCCGAATGTGGACTTAAGAAAGCGATTCTTCGACACTGCGAACGGGATGTCTTTCGAAATTTCCTCCACCGGTCTGACGGCCGCCTACGTCGCTTATGCAGGCCGTGCGGACGCGTGGCTGCGTGCGTTGCGGCGTCACCTCACCGACAATCGTGATTACCTGCTGAAGTTCGTGGATGAAAACCTGCCCGGAATTCGTATCACCCGGCCGGATGCCACGTATTTGGCCTGGCTGGATTGTTCCGAATTGAATCTCAAACCAACGCCTCAGCAATTCTTCCACAAACAGGCCGGGGTTGTATTCAGCGCAGGCGAGAAGTTTGGAAAAGAAGCCGGCAGTTTCGTCCGTCTCAACTTTGGCACTTCGCGGTCGATCCTCGTGAAAGGCTTGAAACGGATGCGCAAGGCTCTGGCCTCAGAATAAAATGACGGATGGGAGTTTACCCATCCGTCAAACAGGTATTTCCAGGAAAGCGCCTTTCGCCGCCTTCATATCGTTTGGGGAACGTCTGGTCTCAAAGCAGAGACTTTGACCAGGTCAGGGCGTTTCAGCCTTTCCCTTGATGTCCCTTTCAGGGGGTAAATCGATAGCAACCTCCTTTCTCTAAACCTGGAATCAGCATACACCAAATTGCCGCTCTTTACATTAAAAACACTTGATAAAACTGTAATGAGCTACCTGACAGTTTGGTGAAGCCCGATGGTCGAGCAGCCGCGAATGCACCGAGACCAACGAGCACTTTGAAGAAATTAGTGTCAGGTGGCCTGAACTGTAATTGTGATTTGGAATCACGTCATTCGCGTATCCTTAGCGCTTGTTCCTTTCGGAACTAAAATTAAGCGTGCAGAGTCGGATAATATGATACCTGCGAAGGCTGTGTTTCTGTTGTGATGCCAATCGATAGACCGGAAGAAGAGGGTAGATTAGAATTGGATTGATGAGAAAAATCGGTATTCTGGGAATCGGCCAGACACGCATTGAGGAACAATGGGATAAATCCCTGCGGGAGATCGGGGGGGAAGCTGCGCTCTATGCACTTCAGGATGCTGGCCTCGAAAAAGTGGACGCGTTGTTCGTTGGAAATATGATCGCGCCCATTGCGGATGGACAGAATCTGCTCGGGGTGTATTTTGCCGATTGGCTGGGTCTGTGGAAGAAGGAGGCGATCCATATCGAGGCGGCATGTGGTTCCGGCGCGGCGGCATTTCGTGCGGCGTTGATGGCGGTGGCCTCCGGGGAGGTGGATTCAGCCCTGGTGGTGGGCGTGGAGAAGATGACCGACCGGGCTGGCATGGACGTCACCGCCTCACTGGCTACTGCCGCGGATGCGGATTACGAGGTGGAGCAGGGAATTTCCTTTGTGGGCATCAACGCGCTGATCATGCGGCGCTATATGCATGAATTCGGCTGGAAGCACGCGGATTTTGCCCCTTTCTCGATCAACGCGCATGCCAACGCGATGGGGAATCCCTTCGCGCGCCTGCATCAGCGAATCACAACCGAAACCTTTGAAAAATCCTCGATGGTTGCGACTCCCATTAATCTGTTCGACGCCTCCCCGATCGGTGACGGCGCAGCCGCGGCGGTAATAGTCCCGGCGGAAAGGATAACGAAGCACCCAAAGATCGTCGTCTCCGCCTCGAGCGCCGCGACCGATACCATCGCCGTGCACTCGCGCAAGGACCCTTTGCACCTTCAAGGTGTCTATCAATCCGCCAAAAGGGCTTACCAGACGGCCGGTGTGGACCCGGATGAAATCGATGTCTTTGAACTGCACGATGCCTTTACCATCATGGCCGCTCTTTCCCTTGAAGCGAGCGGGTTTGCTGAGCGCGGGCAGGGTGTGAGATTGGGGCTTGAGGGAGAGATCCTTCCGAATGGGCGGGTGCCCATATGCACGCGCGGCGGTCTGAAAGCCAGAGGACATCCGGTCGGCGCAACGGGCATGTATCAGATCGTGGAAATTGTACAGCAGTTGCGCGGCGAATGCGGATCCACACAGGTGGATGGGGCTGCGATTGGCCTGGCGCAGAACATCGGGGGATCGGGCGCGACGGTGCTGACTCACATCTTGCAGAAGGAAACTTGAGCTGGTAGGAGCCTCTGATTTATGACAAGATTTCTACGGTGGTTGATCCATGCGGTTCTGTGGATGATCACGCGGATCGAAGCCCGGGGGTATGAAAACCTGCCGCAGGGCGGCGGGTTTGTGATCGCAGTCAATCACCTGGGTATTCTGGATGCGGCTATGGCCTATTACGCCCTTGATGACTGGAATCTCTTCATCCCTGTGGCTGAAAAATGGGAGAAGAATCCCCTGCTGAAGTGGCTGGGAAAACACCTGAATTTCATCTTCATCGAACGCTTCAACCCGGACCTCAAAGCCATGCGCGAGATGATACGGCGCATGGAAGCCGGACAGACCCTGGTCATCTCGCCTGAAGGCACCCGTGCGCGCGATGAGAAAATGGCCCAGGGGAAGCCCGGTGTTGCCTACCTTGCCGCGAAGTTGGGTTGGCAGATCGTGCCTGTTGCCATCAGCGGTTCCGAGGACAGGATCGTAAAGGGAAATTTGAAAAGATTGAGGCGGACTACGATCAAATTAACCGCCGGGAAGTCGTTCACCCTGCCACCCTTTCCAAGGGAGGACCGGGAGGCGAAGCTCCAGGAATATACCGACGAGATCATGTGCCGCATTGCGGTCATGCTTCCAGAACGCAATCGCGGCTTCTATGCGGAACATCCCCGCCTGAAGGAACTGCAGGGACTGGGATAGTCCAGCAACTTGTGTATCTTGCCTGATGTGTTGGCAGCCGCAGGAAATCATCCGTGAGTGCATCCCTCCGGTTTATTGCAAGAAAAATCCTCCCCTTGATCGCGGATATCGAAGTCCGCGGTGATATGAGCAGACTGCCCAAGGGCGGCTATATGTTTGCCTCAAACCATCTCGGAAGGCTTGACTCGCTCGTGGTCTATTACGTGCTCGATAACGATGACCTCATCCATCCGTTGACGGATAAATACAAGAAATACTGGTTTGGAAGGTTGGCCGGCCGGATCTTCAACGTGACCTGGCTTTCGCGCGGCCAGGCGGACATGCGCGCGATCAGAGAATTTATCGCCCGCTTGAAACAGGGGGCGGTGATGATCATCGCCCCGGAAGGTACGCGCTCGAAGAAGGTCAGCCTGCTCAAAGCCGAACCGGGGGCGATTTACGTTGCGAGTTCGGCGAACGTGGGCATCATCCCGGTGGCGTTGACCGGGACGGAGGATGCCGACGTGGTGGCTCGCATAAAAAAGCTCAAGAAATTGAAAATCACCATCACCGCGGGTGACGAGATGTACTACCCGCCGGACATCAAATCCTTAAAAGGCGCGAAACGTGAGGCGCTACTGCAATCTTCCATTGACGAAGTGATGTGCAGGATCGCTGCGATGCTGCCCGAAAAGTATAGAGGCTATTATGGGGATTTCCCGTTGACGAAGGAGTTGCTGATCAAACAAGCGCGGGCGTCGATAGCGCTCCAGAGTTTTAATGCCAGGTTTGACGGTTAACCCTTAAGATCCCGCCCAGAAGCCGTCATACACATCTACCACCCGCCGTCCATCACGGCGCGGATGCCATGATCATAGGAGAAAAGCTCCCAACCAACAATTGACATTGGATGCAAGCGGTTAATCAAGCACTGCACAACAGTAAGTTCGACATTGAGGGTTCCCGGGAAGTTCCTATGTCAAGATATTGGTTCGAAATCCCCATCCAGATGCAGGAAAAACGTATCCACTCTTAAATTCGGGAACAAGATTCTGATCTTTTGCTGTACGTCCTGCAAGTCGTTTTTGTGACGTTTGTAGGTCCCCGCGTGGCCATACGCGCGGCAGTCCTCGTGGTTGATCAGGCATACTGTCTTGATGGAGTGGATTTGTACCGCCAGTTGGACATATTTCAGGACCATTTCGTAATCATGGACAGCGCCGGCAAGAGAGATGATGTCGAAATTATCCCTTCCAAATCGGCGCATGATCCAGGGATGAAGGAATTTCTGCAGGCGATAGTCCATGCAGTGAACGACGAGCGCCTCGCAATGGATAATAGGTTTTTTGGAGGGCATGGTTACAGGATTTCACCCCTGCCGCGTTTGATGAACCTCCCCCCGCCGCGCGAACCCTTCCATTCACTGCCATCCACGATCAACTTTCCACGCAGGAAAACCTTATCGGGATAGCCGGTCAATTCCCAGCCTTCATACAGGTTGTAATCGGTGCGTTGATGCGAATGTGCCACGCCGTATCGCACTTTCTTCTGCGGATCCCAGATCACGATATCCGCCTCCGCGCCGGGTACGAGTGCGCCCTTGCGCGGATACATACCGAAGATCTTTGCCGGATTCGTGCTCATATACGCGACAAATTGATTCGGCGTGATGCGGCCAGCGCCGACTCCATATGTCCACAGAACAGGCATGCGGTCCTGAATGCCGGGCAGCCCGTTTGGGATCTTGGTGAAATCATCCTTTCCCAGTTCTTTGCCGGGGATGGTGATCTCACTGCCTTCGTACACAATTGGTTTTGTGCCATCGAAAAAGAAGGGACAATGGTCTGTGCCGACAGTTTGCACAATGCCTTCGCTTAACCCTTCCCATAATCGCGAATTATCCTTTTCTGTTCGCATCGGTGGGGAGCAAATCCACTTCGCACCGTCAGGGCGACGAAGATGACCGATGGTGAAGAATAGATATTGCGGACAAGTCTCCCCCATCACTTTCACTCCGCGCTCGCGCATGTACTTCAACATGTCCACTTCGCCGCCCGCGTTCATGTGCACAATATAGACGGGCGCATCCGCCTCCTCAGCCATTGCCGCGAGACGCAGCGTTGCTTCCACCGCGCCCGGTGCGGGACGCGTCAGCGCATGATGCTCGGGAGAGGTATTTCCGGCAGCCAAGGCTTCAGGGATCAGCGCCTCGATCACATCTCCGTTCTCGCAATGTGCCATGACCAACATCCCGTTGTCTCTTGCGATTCTCAAGGCTTTGAAGATGCTGCCGTCGTCGATTCTCAACCGCCCATTGTAGGCCGTGAAGACCTTTAGCGTCGTGATCCCCATGTCCATCAGGAAAGGGATCTCTCTGGCAATCTTCTCGTTGAAGTCCGTCAAATTCATATGGAAGGAATAATCAATTGCAGCCTTCTCTGCTTTTTTCATCCATTGATCCACGGAATATTGAAAATCGCCCTGACCCCTTTGCCCCTCTCCTCGCGAAGCACCCCCGAATGGGGCAGGGAGGGGGGAATCAAGCGGAACAAAATCCATCACTGTGGTGGTCCCGCCGAAGGCCGCGGCCTTGTGGCCGGTGTAATGATCGTCGGAGGAGACCGTTCCGAACATGGGAAGATCGAAATGCGTGTGTGGATCGATGCCACCCGGCATGATGAGCTTGCCCTTCGCATCGATCACTTCAGCGTTAGGGTGGGAAAGGTCTTTGCCTATCTGACGAATTGTTTCGCCCTCGATGAGAATATCCGCCTGGAAGGTATCGGAGGCGGTGATGAGCGTGCCGTTCTTGAGCAGTGTTGCCATTGGAATGGGTTCCTGAGGTTACTGAGGGTTCTGTAGGATTAAGGTTTCTTATGTGTGTTGCGCTCAATCGATTCTTTCAGACGGGAAAGAAGATATCCAATTTCGCGCGCTTTGTCGGTTAGTTTTTCGTAGTTTGTATCAGTCAGGTATTGCAGGTCGTGGGCGATTTCAACATGGCTTTCAGTCTCTGCCAGTGAGCCGACAGAGATATTCAAATGCCTTAAGTAATTTGGTGCGGTTCCGAGGGCATATCCCTCTGCGATATTCGCTTCCACGGATACAACCGCCCTACGCATTTGGCTGGTTAATCCGAAGACTTCATGCTTGGGGAATTTTTCACTGGTTTTATATATCATTAAAGTCAGTTCGTGTGCTCTCTGCCACACGATCAACTTCCGAAAGGCTTTTAACTCCTTCTCCATCAATATCCACCATCAGAAACATTGGGTTCTTCAAGGACTTTTGAACCATCAGGACCCTCATGCCCTATTCCAAGCAATGCCATCAAGACCTCAGGTGGTATATCAGCCTCGGGGAGATCGGCTGTGTAAAGTTGATCCTTCTCGGCGCGTTCTCTAAGATTCCGCCACAGGGTCTGTCTTTCTTCGGAATGGAGGACGAGATCGTTGAGCGTCTTGGCCTTCAGCAGATATTCCCCTGTGGAGTAAAGGAAAGTGAAGCGTTTCCATCGATCTGCCCGGATCGGCTGCGGCAATTTCTCCAAAGCGCCGATTTGAATCTTGAAGTATTCCTCGCGGGCGCGGGGATGGTCCGGCTCGTCCTTCAATAATTCGGCGCGGGTCGTGAGTTCGTGCCCCTTTACCTGGGCAATGTATTCGATCTGCCCACCGCGATCCCCAAAGGATGCAGGCTGGTAGAAGGCAAGGTAATCCACTGTGACCACCTTGGGTGCGGTACGAAACGGAATACGGTACCATCCCAGCAGGCGGGCGATTTCGAGATCGCGAGGGGAGGGAAGCAGGCAGATCAGGATCAATGAACTCGGCTGGAACATGAGGCAATTATACGTCAGGCGCATTCTGGATAGGCCTTTTGATTGATTTTTTTGTTCCTTTCCCGTATATTAAGATCGTAAGACCATTAAAGTGAGTGGGAGGTGTGCCAATTGGACAAAATGGATGGAAAAGCGAGCGAAAAAATCCGTGTGCTGATCGTCGACGATCATGCCATGGTGCGCCAGGGATTGCGGACCTTTCTGGAACTGCAGGATACTGCCGCGCTGCCCATCGAAGTTGTTGGCGAGGCAGCTAACGGCCTGGAGGCGGTCAAGGCCGCGCACGCTATTCAGCCGGATATCGTCCTGCTGGATCTGGTCATGCCGGAGATGGATGGAATTCAAGCCACTTCTCGAATTCTTGAGGCGAGTCCGCGCACGCGTGTCGTCATCCTGACCAGTTTCGGGGAGGAGGACAAGGTGATGCCCGCCATACGCGCCGGCGCGCAGGGATATCTGCTCAAGGATATACCGCCGGATGAATTGGTGCAGGCGGTGCGGGAGGTTTATCAAGGCCGGGTACAACTGCATCCCGAGATTGCGCGGAAATTGATGGCGGCGGTGGCGGCGGAACAGGATCCACCTGCGAATCAGGCTGCGGTCCCATCCGAAAATGGATTGACGGAGCGGGAACGTGAGGTCCTGCAGCTGATCGCGGATGGGCGGAACAACCGAGAAATCGCCGAGACACTGGTGATCAGCGAGAAGACCGTCAAGACGCATGTCAGCAGCATCCTTGGCAAGTTGCATCTGGATGACCGCACGCAAGCCGCCATCTATGCCTTGCGGCACGGATTCTCTTCAAACAAAACCTGATGCGTACGATCGGTGTGTATCTGATCTTCGCCGCGACCGCGTTGCGCGGGGCGGTGGTCACTATGGATGCGCCGTATTTGACCACTGTGCTTGGTCTGCTCGCCATGTATGGCGGGCTCTTGTTTTTCGAATCGTGGGATTCCAATAACAGGCCGTTCGGCTTGTTCCAATCCGAAACAGCCCGGGCGCTCTACCTTTTCCTGCAAGCCGGCCTGGTGTTTGCTTTGCTGGCCGTCTCCAACCTGGAGGATCTATTTGCCCTCCTGTTCATCCCGCTCAGCCTGGATGCAGTAACTTTTTTCGGGAGGCGCGTGGGGTACCTGAGTATTGCAGCTTTTTCATTGGTGATGATGGTGATGTTCCTGTTCTCGGACGAAGGCAGACTCTTCGGTCTGGCAATGGGCGGTTTGTACAGCGGGATGAATTTCCTTTTCGGTGGATACGCCAGTCAGGTTCTGGATGCTGAAGCGGCACACAATCACAACCGTCGAACATACGACGATCTGCAGAGCGCGCATCGTCAGCTTCAAGGCTACACCGATCAAATGGCAAATCTGGCCATCGAGCATGAACGCAACCGCCTGGCGCGGGATCTCCACGATTCGGTCACGCAGACTGTCTTCAGCATGAACTTGACCGCTCAATCCGCGCGCCTGCTGCTGGGAAAGGACCCCTCCAAAGTCCCCGCACAGCTGCTGCACATCGAGGAACTGGCTTCCAGTGCCTTGAGGGAGATTCAAACATTGGTGATGCAATTGAAGCCGCGTTCGCTCGTTGAGGAAGGACTTCCCGCCGCACTGCGCCGCCTGGTCGACGAGCGCCGGGCGCGGGATGATCTGCAGGTCTCGCTGGAGGTACATGGAGATGGGAGCCTATCCGCATCCGTTGCGACAGGATTGATGTCCATCGCACAAGAGGCGTTGATCAACGTGGCCAAACATAGTGGTGTGCGTGAAGCCACCCTGCGGCTCCAATTGGACGAAAACAGACCCTTCCTTGAAATCGAAGATAACGGACGCGGTTTTGATCCTCAGACGGTTTCCAATCCACGCGGGCATCTGGGATTGACGGGGATGACTGAGCGGGCATGGGAGATGGGCTGGAGGTTGGCGATCTTCTCGAAGCCCGGGCAGGGGACGCGCATCCGAATCACGAAGGATTCGGATGGAGATCCCGCATGAGGCGTGCGCGCGGATACCAGGCCGGTTATATGATCGGCTTCATCATCATCGGCGTGGTCATGATGCGTGATTTCCTTTTCTTTCATTCGAATTCTGCAGTTGTCCTCCTGCATCTGGTTCCCTACACCCTCTTCTACATTCTCGAACCATGGCTTTCAAGCACCACCCAATGGCATAAGTATGTTTATTTTCCGCTGCAAACCGGGATCGTAATCTCCCTGACCAACCTGCGCCCCTTCACGGACATCTCCTCCCTTTTGTATGTACCTCTCAGCATTCAAGTGGTTCGAACACTTTCACAACGATTCACGGTGATCTGGCTGGCTTTATACATAGGATTGCTCAGCCTCACCCTTATCCTGGGCATCGGCTGGTTGGAAGGGCTGGCGCTGGTCATGACATACCTCGCTGTGGGCGCCTTCCTCATTTCCTATGATTTCCTTTATTCCCGGTCCCAGGCTGATCGTGCCGAAAGCCAGCGTTTGCTTGCTGATCTTCAAGATGCACATCAAGAACTGCAGCTGCATGCCGACCGGACGGAAGAATTGGCAGCCGCGCGGGAACGAAACCGACTGGCTCGGGAATTGCACGATTCAGTCAACCAGGCGGTGTTCAGCATTACCTTGACCGCCCAATCGGCCCGGCTGCTCATGGAACGCGAACCTGCGCGCGTTCCGACGCAGCTTGATCTCCTTCAGGCGATGACCGAAGAGGCCCTCAGCCGTCTGCGAACCATGATAGAAATGTTGCGTCCCCCGCAAAATCCCTGAATAAGACCTTACTGGTCGTTTCTCAATCTCCGACTTGGGATGTAGCCCTACATCCCGGGTAGGAGAACCGAAATCCGCCTCGGTCCCCGGGGCGATTTCGTTCTCTTGCCCGATGCAAATTTGGTTGGGTGCGCGTATAGTGGGGATGTGCTTTCAAGCCGAAAGGAAATACCCATGAACACCCAAATCCAGACAAAGCCCGCAACCCTCTGCACCTTTGTGTTCATGCTGCCCCAGGAAGATCAATTGCCCGAACCGCAAATTCGCATTTCCTCCGAAGATTATGGTTTTGACTGTAATGAAGAGGAAATGGCCCGGGACCTGCTTGCCCAACTTCCCGAGTGTCTCACCTCCCAGACGAAATACGATCTGGATGCGGACGAATTCGAAAAACAACACCTCTGGTTCCTTTCCTGAGTGGACCGAGAATGAAAAATCCCCGTGTGTTGATCGTGGATGACAAGGAACAGGTGCGCAGGGATTTGCGCGCTGCACTGACCTTGAGCGGCGGTCTCGAGGTCGTGGGCGAAGCCACCGATGGAAAGGAAGCCGTATCGCTTGCCGAAAGCCTCGCACCGGATGTGATCCTGATGGATTTGGAAATGCCGGTGATGGATGGTTACGAATCCACTCGGATGATCAAGGCAAGTCGCCCTTCGTGCAAGGTGATCGCGCTTACCGTGCATGATTATGAGGCAGCGCGCGCAAAGGCACATCAGGCGGGGGTGGATGCCTTCATCGTCAAGGGTGTGCCTGTGGAAAAGATCATTCGAATCATTTCAAATCGAAAGGAGTAATCAGTGGAGCCAAAACCCGTTCAACGACGATACGACCTCGACTGGCTGAGAGTGCTGGGCATTCTGCTCGTGTTTGCCTTTCACTCCAGCCGCTTTTACAACGTGGAGGAATGGAACGTCAAGAACAATATCTGGTATCCCTCGGTGGAGGCGTGGGTCGTATTCTCCTCCTCCTTCATGATGCCGCTGATGTTTGTCATTTCGGGGGCGAGTCTGTTCTACGCGCTGGGTAGGGGTGGATTCGGAAAATTCGTCAAAGACAAAGTCCTGCGCCTGTTGGTCCCGCTGCTCGTGGGCGCACTGACTCACCTTTCCCTGCAATCCTACCTGTGGGACAAAACACACGGACTGTTTAGCGGAAACTATTTCCAGTACCTGCCGCAGTACTACCCCAATTCGATTAATTGGTTCGGCGGGCATCTGTGGTACCTGTGGTATCTGTTCCTGTTTATCATCATTCTCTATCCCCTCCTGCGCTGGTTCAAAGGCAAAGGCTCAGGCTTCGTATCGAAATTGGATGGCTGGCTCAGCAGGAATAGTGCTGTGTATCTTCTAGGGCTGCCGATCCTGTTGTTGATGTTACTGCCCTCGGACTTCCCATTGATGACTATGAATGGAGGCTGGCCCTACCTGACGTATTTGTTCTTCCTGCTTTGGGGTTTCCTGCTCGTCGCGGACGAGCGCCTGCAGGAAAACATTCGGCGGCTGCGTTGGGTTTCGCTATCAGTCGGATTGGTCCTGGCCACCGGTTTTGTCATCGTTTATACCCAGATAGCAAACCCGGGTGTTATGTCGCTGACCCTGATCCTGGCGGGCGCGATGCGTGTCTTTGGCGGTTGGATCAGCGTTTTGGGGTTTATGGGTCTGGCTGCGCAATACCTGACCGCGCCATCTCCCAAACTGGAGTATGCCAATGAAGCCGTCCTGCCTTTCTACATCTTCCATCAAACGATATTGCTGGCGGTGGGATATTTCGTCCTGCAATGGGGCTTGCCCGACGCGCTCGAATGGGCGGCCATCGTAGCGATTTCGTTCCTTGTCATCATGGCGCTGTACGAGTTCACAGTGCGGCGATTCAACGTGATGCGCATCCTGTTCGGGATGAAGCCGCTGGCAGGGACTCCCGCCGCCCGAATGATGAAACCGCAAATCAAAGAAACCATTTGACAAAGAATATTAAACAAGAAAGGAATAAATAAGTGGAAACCAAAACTGTTCAACGAAGACACGATCTCGACTGGGTGAGAGTGCTTGCCATAATGAGCGTCTTCGTATTTCACTCGACACGCTTTTTCCCCATCGAGGACTGGCACGTCAAGAATGCCGTTACCTACATTTGGGTGGATATCTTTGAACAATTCATGACGACCTGGATGATGCCCTTTGTGTTTCTGATTTCCGGCGCCAGCATTTTCTACGCCATGAACAAGGGCGGAGCGGGTACATTCTTCAAGGATAAAGTCCTGCGCTTGCTCCTTCCCCTCGTGGTGGCGGTGTTCACCTACGCCCCGTTGCAGGTCTATCTGGAGCGTTTCACTCACGGCCAATTCGGCGGATCGTTCTTTGACTTTCTGCCGCATTATTTCGAGGGCGTATATCTTGAAACAGGCCAACCGGGAAATTTCGCCTTTCATGGGATGCACATGTGGTATGTGATGATCCTGTTCCTGTACTGCGTTATCTTCTATCCACTCTTCCGCTGGTGGAAGGGGAGCGGACGGGGTGTGCTGGAAAAACTCGGAAACCTGTTCGCCTTTCGCTGGACACTGTGGCTGGTGATGGCTCTCCCGATCCTGATTCTGCACAATTGGGTCAGTGATACGGATTGGGAATTCGGGTCGGGTGGCTGGCCTTTCCTGTATTACATCCTCTACTTGCTCTACGGCTTCGTGATCGCCTCACACGAACGCGTCCAGGCAAACATCAGGCATGCGCGCGGGTTCAACCTGTCCCTGGGTGTGATCTTCTCCACCATTTTCGTAGTTCTTCTCTCAGTTCCGGCTCTCGTAGAATTGGAGGACGCGGTCGGAGACATGCTTTGGATCCTGAGTGCGTGCAGTCTGCTGCCGGCCATGCTTGGTTTTGGAATGCAATATCTAACCTTCAGCACACGTTTCCTCCAATATACGAATGAGGCTGTTTTACCCTTCTATATCCTGCATCAGACCGTGTTGTTGAGCGTCGGCTATTTCGTTGTGCAATGGGCGATTCCCGATCTGGCGAAATGGGCGATCATCTTCATCAGTTCGTTCATCGTCATCATGGCGGTTTACGAGTATGTTGTACGCCGTTTCAACGTGATGCGCTTCCTGTTCGGGATGAAGCCTCTCGCAAGAACAATCCTTGTAGAGACCAGGCAGCCTGCCATTGCAGGAGAGAAA
>VGNF01000025.1 GCA_016866195.1 Chloroflexota bacterium
GTTCTGCCCCCGCTACTCAATGAAGACCACATGCTGTGTGGTCTTTTCGATTAAGGTCTGCACGCTACGCGGCAAGTTCTGCCCCCGCTACTCAATGAAGACCACATACTGTGTGGACTTTTCGATTAAGGTCTGCACGCTACGCGGCAAGTCCTGCCCCCGCTACTCAATGAAGACCACATGCTGTGTGGTCTTTTCGATTAAGGTCTGCACGCTACGCGGCAAGTCCTGCCCCCGTTACTCAATGAAGACCACATGCTGTGTGGTCTTTTCGATTAAGGTCTGCACGCTACGCGGCAAGTCCCGCCCCCGCTACTCGATGAAGACCAAGGATTGTATCGTCACCTCCTCTTCCCTTCATATTACAATCGTTATATGTCTCAGCGAGTCAAATCCACCCCGCTGGTTTGGTGGATCGTTTTTACAGTGCTTGGAGCCGTCCTTGGTCTCGCCGTCTCTGTGCTGTACGATCTTCCCTCGATTGATTCTCTGCCGGACGGATTGAATCAACCCAGCATCCGGATCACGGATCGCAGCGGAAGGGTGCTGTATGAGTTCCTGCCGACGCAAGGTGGAAGGAACACAAAAGTTGATATTGGATCGATCCCGCAATGCATGAAGGAAGCCACGATCGCCGTGGAGGACAAGAATTTCTATGAGAATCCCGGAGTGGACGCCGAGGGCATCCTGAGGGCGCTGTGGATCAATATTAAAGGAGGGGAGGTGCTGGCAGGCGGCAGCACGATCACCCAGCAGGTGGCGCGCATCCTGCTGCTCGACGAGCAGGAAAGAACGGAGCGAACGATGCGTCGGAAAATGCGCGAATCCATTCTTGCCTGGCGGTTGACCCGGCGATATACCAAGAATGAGATCCTGGCTCTGTATCTAAACCAGGTGTATTACGGCGGCATGGCTTATGGCATCGAGGCTGCAGCACAGACCTATTTTGGTAAACCGGCCTCCGAATTGCTCGTGGCGGAGTGCGCCCTGCTTGCCGGCCTGCCTCAGACTCCCGGCATCTACAATCCCTTCACCAACCCGGAACTTGCGCTTGAGCGTCAGCGTGTGGTTTTGGGGTTGATGCAAAAGCAGGGATATATCTCGGAAGCGCAGCGAATCGAAGCCGAGGAATCGCCCATCAGCTATACGAGCGAACCCTATCCCATGAAATCGCCGCATTTCATCTGGATCATCAAGGATCAGCTGGATGAGTTGCTTGTTCAGGGCCTGCTCGAGCCAGGACATGGCCTGGTGGTACGCACCACGCTGGATCTGGACATGCAGCGAATCGCGGAACAGGCAATCGAGCGGCGCATGCAAGCCTTAAAACCCAAACCCGGTGAGATCAGTTACAACGTAAACAATGCCGCACTTGTCGCGCTTGATCCGCGCAGCGGAGAGATCCTGGCGATGGTTGGCAGCGTGGATTTTTTCGATCCCTCGATTTCCGGGGCGCTCAACATGGCGACCTCCCCTCGCCAGACCGGTTCCGCCTTCAAGCCGATCATCTACGCCGCCGCCCTGGACCCCGCCTCGGACGCGCCCCTGACCGCCGCCTCCACACTTCTGGATGTCTCCACAACGTTCGAGACCAGGGATGGCGCCCCATACAAGCCGGTCAACTACGACGGCAGGGAGCATGGGTACGTTTCCGTCCGCGAGGCGCTGGGATCCTCGCTCAACATACCGGCAGTTCTGACCCTCGAGCGGACTGGTATCGAAGGCGTACTGGAACTTGCTCATCGTCTCGGAATCGAATCGTTGCAGAAGGCGCAGGATTATGATCTCTCCCTTGCCCTTGGAGGCGGGGAGATGAGCCTGCTCGAGCTCTCTTCAGCCTTTTCTGCACTCGCAAACCAGGGAATGTACACCGGGGTTCATTCGATAATAGAAATCCGCGACGCAGACGGGAATTTGCTTTATTTGCCTGAACCAGCGAATCCTGTTCAGGTGCTCGATCCGCGCGTGGCCTGGCTGGTCACCGACATCCTGGGCGACGACCGTGCAAGAATGACCGGTTTCGGATTGAACAGCATCCTTAAAATCGACCGGGCTGCGGCCGTCAAGACCGGCACAACCACCAACTTTCACGATAACTGGACGATCGGGTATACGCAGGAGCTTCTCGTGGGCGTGTGGGTCGGGAACAGCAATTATGAGGCCATGCATAATGTAAGCGGTCTAACCGGCGCGGCGCCCATCTGGCACGAGACCATGCGAGCCATACTCGAGGGCCATCCCGATCGATCCTTTCCGCGGCCGGAGGGATTGGTGCAAGTGGAGATCTGTGACCTCTCCGGCCTCCTGCCCTCATCGGCGTGCACTCGCACGAGACAGGAATGGTTTATTGAAGGTACCCAGCCAAAGGAAGTGGACGGTTTTCATAAACAAATCTGGATCGATACCCGGACCAACCGGCTGGCGGGTGAGTCCACACCTTCCGACCGGCGCGTTTCAAAGGTTGTGCTGGACCTGCCGATACAGGCGCAGGAGTGGGCGCGAAAGCAGGGATATTCATTGCTTGGCGACTATACTGCGACTGGATTGGAAATTTCCTTGACCCTGATCACACCGCAGGATAATTCCACATATCATATCGATTCCAATTACGACCTATCCTCACAAAGACTGTCCATCGAAGCCGTGGGTGGGGAGGGATTTGCCAAACTTGTATTCTTTGTGGATGGAAACATCCTGGCCGAGGTCTCATCCTCCCCCTACCAGGCATGGTGGAAATTATCCGAGGGACGCCATCACATCTGGATCGAGGGATTCACCCTTGAAGGTCTATGGATCAAAAGCAATGAAGCGGTGATTGAGGTGATAAAGTGAGGAAATGGCCTGATGGCTGTTCCTCGCAACATGTTCAGGTATATGCCACACGGGTGATCACTCGGTAATTTAAAGTATTAATCTACGCAGTTCGCGAGTTGCGCGATTTGGTTTACTTCATAAATTGTCACAGTTCTGAGTAAACCAAGTCGATTTCAAAGACTTGTTGGATGGTTTGTGTCTGTCAGGACGCAAGTATCGTATCCGCCCAGAATACCACTTTCGAGGCTAATGCCAGAGCCTCCTCATATTCTTCCTGG
Organism: Chloroflexota bacterium; assembly: GCA_016866195.1. Classification (GTDB taxonomy): domain Bacteria; phylum Chloroflexota; class Anaerolineae; order Anaerolineales; family Villigracilaceae; genus VGNF01. The sequence goes on from VGNF01000025.1 coordinate 3,093, forward strand.
GTGATTTCTTCAACCGGGCTCGGGTAACGCGTCTGCACCGCATACTGGGTCAAAATGTCGGCAAGTTTGACGGCCTTGGGGATTGTCATACCGCTCGATTCGACAATGTCACACAAACGGACAATGGAATGTGTTCTTGGAAAATCCAGACCTTTGAATAGACAGACGGCTTTGAGTGCTTTTTCGGCGGCCTGCTGGGTGTTGAAGCACAGATCTTCCAGCATCACATCTTTACCGCGGCCATGCTCAGCCAGGCGGAGATTGCTGTATGCGCGTGCAAGCCATGCATGTGGATCGGAGGGATCAGCGGGCATATAGCACCTGGCCATCCCTCAGCGCCGGTCGCAGGATCGTGCCGAATTTGTCCCCGTAGCGAGTTACATCATCCTCCGTGGCAACGACAATATCCACCGGCGCGCCGATGCCGTGCAAATTCTGATCAATTTTTTGTGCCAATTGGCGGCGGTGAACGGGACCGCGTACGATGACCAGAATGTCCAGATCGCTGTCTTTGGTAAATATACCGTGCACACTGGAACCGAATAGAAGCACGCGTTGAGGCTGAACCGTTTCGAGGATGCGGCGTGTGACTTCGTCTGCGATTCTTGCCACTTCAGGCGATAGCCTGGGCTTTCTTGGCGATTTGGTTGTCATCATGATGCCTGCCGGTTCAATTTTACCTGAATTACATCCTGCCGATAGGCATTCGTCCAAATCACCGAACTTGCGAAGGTTCCCCTAGAATCCGTTTAGTTATTCGTAGATATACCCGCTGCATTGAACAGGTCGAACCTCCGCCAGACCTGGAGCGTCATTCCCTTCGCAGCAGAAAGAATTCCCGGTCGCTCACCTTTCTCGAAATAACAAAGGAGTGTCCTACTTCACTGTAAATATACGTCCTGCCCCGCGCCCAGCGACGTCCGGGAAGTAGAACTCTGAGGCGGTGGGGGGGATGACCTTGAACACACCCTTTGTACTTGCGCGTGCAAGGTAGGTATAGACGTACGTACCAGCGGGCAGATAATCCGCCGACAGGGTCACGTTTTCGTCGTGCAGCTCGATGTGGTCGAAGTACCACCAGCCCCAGCCGCGCTCTTCGTAATCCTGGATCGTGTACGCGAGCGGCACGAGGGTATCGGTCGCAAGCGTGGAATCGATCGCCTCCATGCCGGCTGGGAGCGGATCGTCGATCACGATGTAATGAACCCCGGCGGGCAGAACGATCGTCAGGCGCACCTTCACTAATTCCCCACGTCCTACTTCGGTAATCGGGTTCTTCGAGTCCTCGAGGGTGAAATACTCCCTGGAAAGGATCACGCCCTGGTCGAGAGCCTGGATTTGCTCTACTGGAAGAAGAGCGGTTAGATACGCTGAATAATACAGGTTGCCTGATCCACTCCCGCGTGTGAAGACGATCTTGTTCACCTCACCCCTGAGCAGGTCCTCCAAATTAACCTCCAGCCCGATGGTATCGGTCAGGCTTTCCCGCGTTGCCCTGCCTTCTTTCAAAAGATCCCCGTTCAGGCCAACGGCGAATTTGTAATCGGCTTTGAGTTCCCTGGATTCGACCATCCAATTGGTCAACGCGATCAAGGACCAGGCTGTTTCCTGTGTGGAGTACCAGTGCCCGCTCTCGCGATGGGCCATCAACCAGCGCACGGCGTTGGCCGCCAGTGGATTGCGCGGATCGATCTGTACGAAGGCGTTCAGAACGATGGCGGTCGTGCGTGTATCCGTGTTCCAGTTCAGGTCGTCGCGCGCGGCTTCCTCCCAATGCGCCCCGGAGGCGGAGAGGACCGCGGCCGACACGAGATCCGACATCAGCGTCTCGATGCGCGGATCCTCCTCATCCAGCAAATGCAGGGTTTGAACGAGATACGCCTTGCCATACAGGCCAAGCGATTCGCGGTATTCGTAGATCAGGTTGGTCTGCCCGCCGCCGAGTTCATCCGCACGAGCGAGAACGTACAGCATGAACGCGTACCGATTGAACTGCCACCTTTCATCGTTGCGGCGGAGATCGGGCAGGTTCCCTTTGAGATATTCGATGCCGTTCCCCAGCACGCTTTCACTGATCTCGTATCCGGACTCGCGCGCCTCCAGCAGTCCATAGACGACGTATGCGGTAGTTTGGGCGTCGCTTTCCGGTCCATCCCACCAGTTCCAGCCTCCATCGTATAACTGTTTTGAGTAGATCCTTTGCAGGGCCGCGTTGACTTGCAGATCCACATCCTTCCTGGAGGCTGATTCAAGATCGAGCAGCTCCATGGCACGGGCGCTGATCACATTGGGCAGGAAGCGTGAAACGGTTTGTTCCATGCAAAGGTATTCGAAATCTTCCAGATAGGACAATCCCGAACCCATGGACGCAGCCAGCGAAGGCGCGACTTCAATGTTCAAGCTGGCGTCAGTGAAACCGATCGTCGTGGACAGGAGAATGGCCTCGGTGGCGGAATTCGCCGAGGTGAGCAAGCCCGAAGTGCCGACCGTCTCTTGTATTGTATAGGTCAGGACCGGTATACCCTGATCCGGCAGGGTTCCCAACGGTGGTTTGCTGGCATCGGTAAAATGACCATCCGTGACGCTTGCAGTCAGGTCGACGCGCGACGCCTTGTCATCCACGATCACGTCCCACGTGACATAGGCTTGCTGCCGGCCGGCGACAAGTACCATTTGATCCACATCGGATTCGATTCGCAGCCCAAGCGCCTCCAGCGAGGCATTCACTTCGCGCGGCGCGTCCGTGTTGTTATGGATGATCGCGCCGATTTGAGCCTGGTCCCCTGCAACGAAGAAGCGCGGAGTTTGCAATTGAATGAAGAGCGGTTTGGTGCTGACAAGGTCGTGGGTCGTCTGCCCGACCCGGCTGTCTTCCGTCACGGCGCGTACATCCGCATGCCAGGTCGTCAGGTTTTCCGGCAGCCTGACCGTCACATCCGCCTGACCTTTCTCATCGGTGATCACGGTTGCCCGGAAGAAGGCCGTGTCTTTGAAGTTCTCACGAATGGTGATCACGCCCAGGTCCCCGCCGCCTCCGCCGCCGCTTCCGCTGCCGTCGGGGATGGTTTTTCGATAGGCTTCATTAAAGTCATCCGCGCTCGACACCAGGCCGAGGGAGGTCATCACGCTCAAACCGCGTTCGGGATAGAAGCTTTCCAGAAGGGGCGGGGAATTTGCCGGAGCCAGAGCCAGCACAGCTTTGTCCACGACCGCGATGGATACATCCGCGCGGACCGGCTCCCCATTCACGTCCTTCGTCTGAATGGCGTATGTGACCTCCTCGCCGGGTCCGGCCGATTTTTTGTCTGTGGAAACTTCGACCTCGATAGTCTTCATTTGAGAGTCGATGTTTATGCGCGTCATACCGATCTTGAACGCCGGGAAGGATTCGTCCCTGGCACCACGAATGACGGTCACCGATACATAGGCGGCCGGCGCCAGCTCGTCTGTGACGGGCACCGTGTAAATGGTACTGGTCCCCTCGAGCAGGACCACTTCCTGTTTGTAGATGTGACCGCGTTCATAGGTCACCAATGCATACACTTCCCCTTCGAAGGGCTGGGCGATCAGGATCTCCGCCGTGTCGCCGGGTGTGTATGAATCCTTGTCCGCGATCAGGCTGAAGGTGCGGTCGTTGGTCTGTTTCCAGGTCACGTCCTGCGCGCCTGCGACCCATAGATAAGTCGAAGCCTGATGCGAATTTCCCTTCGAATCGCGCACCGTCACCACCGCCTTGTACACTCCGCCGGCAGGCGGCGTGAAACTCACCTGCGCGGTTCCATCCTCGCCAGTGATGGCGGTTTGTGTTCCTGAAGGAATCTCCTTGACGGAGGTCACCCAGCGCAGCTGTCCCTGCCGGTCCTTCTCCTGGACACTAAACCAGCGGCGTTCAACGAAACTGACCGCGACATTCTGGCCTGGGACCGGGTTCGAGTCCCAATCCAGGACGACCAGATCGAATCGAGTCGGTTCACCGCGGGTTCCGACGTAAGTCTCGGAACGGATGCCGGCATAGGCCTGGCTTTGATGCAAAACGAAGCCGGTGCTTCCGCTCACCGTGTTGCCTGCCACATCCGTCACGTTGGCAGAAAGCGTAAATTGGCGGCTGATCTTCTGCTCCCCGAGTTCCAGGGAAAGCGGAATCTCCAGACGGCCGTTTTCATCGGTCTCCCCTTTGCCCTCCTTGAACATGTCCTTTCCCGTGGTGGATCCGGGTGACCAATAGACATCGCGGTCCCAATCCATGAAGCTGTATCGGTCGTAATCTCCAGAAGGATAAAAATAGAGAGGAGAGGATTCAAGAAACCAGTTTACATTTGCTTCCTTCAGGCTGCCCCCTGAATAGTATGCAGCATCCAGGCTGACCTTGACCGCCTCCCCGGCGAGGGCATTCGCCTTGTCCGGCGAGAGCAGCACCTCGAACTCGGGTTTTCTATACTCGGCAACATTGAAAGTGACTGTGGCGAAAGGCGCCTCATCCGGGGCAGGAGAGGGATAGGCGGAAATCGTATAGGAACCCAGGGAAACGGTTTCGGCCAATTTCACATTCCCGCTGAAGCTGCCCTGCGCGTTGACGTTCACCTCCTCGGTGTAGATCTTTTCCCCCCATTGTTCCACGACAACGTATACAGTTTTCTGCTCTGGCAGGCTGTAGTGCAGGTCATCGTTCTGCCTCAGGATTCCCTTGAAGTACACCTCCTGATTTGGGCGGTAGACCGGCCGATCTGTATACAGGTAACCGAACAGGCTTTCCTCGCCTGCGTATTAGTTCTCGTAAATTCCGAAATCGCCGGTGGAAACTCCGCTGCCCCAATTCAAGGCGGTGAAACCGAATTCCTTCACGCCTTCGGCGAACGCGTACACTGGATGATCCACATTCTTCAGATAGGCCAGGCCGTCCTTGTTTGTTCTTACCATGCCCAGCGGGAGGAATTCATCGTCAAAGAATGAAACTGGAATCCCTGCACGCGGCCTGCCGCTTTCCAGGTCGGTCACCCAGGCCAGTCCTTCCGTTGGCGTACCCTTGAAGGTGAGGTTGTCAGTGGCGACGATGAATACGAATCCCTGATAGTAATTGGTCTCATACTCGAGGGTTCCGCTGCGCAAACCGATGAAATAGAATCCCGGATCCAGCGGGGAACCGTCCGCAGTCTTCAATGAATAATGCTCATACTGGGTTTGGTTCCGGGTCTCCGAGCGGGCGGACCACTGCTGGAGCGGCTTCGTGGCGGGGTCGAATTCGGCCGTTGCGAGCGTACCATCCTGCAAGTCGACGAATTGGTTCGCAGTGATCTCATGGACCGTGATTCCCGCGGATCCAATGTTCAGGTGCTCGAAATATACATCCTGGTCCCCTTGTGCGCGGTAGACCAACGGCGTCCAGGGGAGTACGAGTCGCGCATAGGGTCGATAGTCCCCGTTTACGAACTGATAGGCGTACCCGTCCCGGATTTGATTTCCATAAATATCCTGCATGCCGGGCAGGATGCGAACGACGTACCCTGTGGCAGGCGCGAGGCCGTGGATATACAGGCTGTTATCGTATTCGTTGAAATACATCTGCGGTTCGCCCTCGATCGCAGGCGATATCAGCACGCGGGATTTCAGGCTGTCGAAATCCATGGGCGAGGCGAATTTGATCTGGATGTAGGCCTGGAACTCCTCATTCATGGAATCCGGCGCCGGCAGAACTTCGGTGATGGCCGGGTAGGGAACGGTGGCGAATTGCAGTTGCAGTCCCTCGCGCAATCTCCCGCCGTCCTGCGCCTGTGCCTGATCGGCGAGCGTAAGCTCGTAGAACCCGGCCAGCATGAAATTCCGGCGCGGTATGACCTTCACCGAGGTCGAATCCTCGTTCCATTTGAATTCGATGGGGAAGGAGGCGGAGGTTTCGCGGTTTATGATCGCGGTTCCTGCTTCCACGCTGCCGCGATCCATCGGCTGTCCGAAATTGACAATGAAAGCCTGATCCAATCGAATCCCGCTCACTTCGGTGTGTGGATTGTAGGGACCATCCTCAAGCAGGTAATCGGCAATGTATGGCTGGCGTGTGTGGAACTCCCAGGTGAATGGATCGAGGAGCGAATTCCCGTTCGTGTCCGTCAGGCCCGCCTCCACCCGGACCTGGTAACGTGCGCCGCTTAACAGGATCCCCTGCGGCTGGAACACATACACCGAAGAATTCACCCAGGTGCCTGTCCCTTCGAGCTCAGGTGTGAACTTGAAGGGCTGCGGCAGGTTGGATCCTTCCTCCTCGATCTGCAATGGGACGACCGGGTGATTGAAGATCGCAGTGATGCTCGTGTTCAATTCAACCTCAGCGGTTCCTGCCGATGGGAAGACTTGAGCCACCGCGAGCGCCTCCACGGTGGTGAAGTTGAAGTTCAATTCTTCGTTGAGGATTGTCGCATCCAGCGCGGCAGCGTCCGTGGTAAAGACGGCGGTGTATTCTGTGCCAGGGAAGTATTTTCCTGCTGGGGTAAAGACCAGGGTTTTGGCGTCGCGCCAGGAGATTGTGCCCGGGACCGGTTCGAGGTCCGGACCACGAAGCGAGAACGAGCTCTCCGTGCTGGAGGGATCCATATCCTTGTCGAATGTGAAAGCAATTTCCGAATCCAATTCCAGCCGCTGACCTTCGATCGGGTCCTGTGCCACCACCTGCGGACTGCTGGGTTTCACTTCGACCGACAGTTCCTGATTGAGCACGAGGCTGCGTGTGACGAGCAGCACCAGGGCAATCAACAGGATCGCGGCACCGGCGCGGAGGACAATCTTCTGGTTCATCTTTCACCTGGCCTTGTTTGAAATCAGTATCCTTTGAGTTGATTGTGCTGTCCCCTAAGACGATCTGGAGCAGGATCTGGTTCCTCCTCCATTGGAGCAGTATTATCACCATCTCAGAGTAGAATCATAAGCGCTCAATGAAAACAAACAAACTCCTGAAATCCATAACCGATTTGAGTAAAGGGGACTGGCGTACGCTGTATCGGGAATTTTCCTCTCCGATCACCTCACTGGATTGCGGCCGCAAGTGTGCGCCGCATAACCCAGGTGGAAAGCCTTTTTGCTGCGATATTTGTCACGCCGTTCCCGCGGCGTATGAAATCGAATGGAGCTACTTCCAACTTCATACCAATCTGTGGCATGTGTACCGCGGTGATGAATGCGGCCAGGGTTCAGACGGGGAAAATCCGGCAGATTCCCTGCCGGAGCACATGCTCCTGCTGGCTTGTCTAGGTCCGGATCGCTGCCAGCGAGAGTATCGGGCATTGAGCTGCCGGCAGTTCCCGTTCTTTCCGTACGTTTCCTCTGATTACCGCTTCCTCGGCCTGGCATGCGAGTGGGAATGGCAGGATCGATGTTGGGTGATGAGCCACCTTCACAAGGTGTCACAGGCTTACCGCCGCCAATTCATCGAAATTCACGACCGGCTGTTTTCTTTGTTCCAGGAGGTGTTCGAAGATTACGCCCGCCATTCAGAGCGTCTGCGCGCATACCATCGGGTAAAGGGGCGCAGATTTCCACTGCTTCATCGCAACCATGGTGATTACCTGGTCAGCCCAGGGTCTGAACGCATGCAGCGCGTCATCCCCCGGACACTCCCAAAGCATGGCAATTACCGCAGATGAACCACTACCATTCGCAATCCGGCGCGGTATTGAGCCCGGCCGGTTTCCCAATTTGTTTGTACATGGTCACGTCGGTGAACGGTCTTCCCAGGATGCCATCATGGATGGCCCACGAACGCTTGCGAATCGATCCGGCGGTATCGGGCATGCGGAAGGGCGTGGAGCCATCCAGCCGGGCGTAAAGGTCCCCGCCCGCCTGGAATCCGGCGTGGATGTCCTCCATCATCCGTTTTCCCATTTGGTACGCGAATCCGTTGCGTTCGAAGATCACCGCATTATGGTAGTACAACGGTTCCACGAAATACATGTCATGCCCGAGGGATTGTATGAATTTTTCGAAATCCCGAACGGCCGGCCCCAGCATACCCAGGCCGTGCCTCACCTGTCCCGGAGTCAATCCGGCCTGCATGGCGGCGCGTTCGGCCTCGAGGTTTCTTTTGAGCGTACCGAATTTGGTGGGTGACCCGTCCGGCAAGCGGTCGACGTCGAAGCGCGGCGAATCGGGATCGTTCAGGATGTAGAGCAGCACGTGGATCTGCCCGTTCATCGTGTCGGCAAGGTGGGCGTACAGGATCGGGTCCGGGAATCGCTTCTCGTGGAAGAGGCTCATCTCGACCGAGCTCGTTCCGGGCGCGAACTTGAATTTCAAAAATTGCTGGATGCGTTCGGAATCCGCATCCGGGAGTTGAAAGCGTTCCAGCAAAGGCGTGGGAATGTAGCGGGAGTAGATCGCCCGTTTTTCCCGCTCGGGCAGGCGGTTGATTCCGCCGATGGAGGAGGGGGGCATGGTCATCTCACCCGGGCGGCGCGTTCGTGGGTGCGGGCCTCATCGCGTTTGGCGATGGCGGCGCGCTTGTCGTAGGCTTTCTTGCCCTTCGCCAGGGCGATCTCGATCTTGGCCCGGCCGTCCTTCAGGTACACCCGCGTCGGGACGATGGTCATTCCCTTCATGCGGACGTTGTTCCACAATTCCCGAATCTGCTTTTTGTGAAGCAGCAGCCGGCGCTTGCGTTTCGGGTCGTGGTTGAAACGGCTCGCCTGTTCGTAAGGGGCGATGTGCGCCTCGATCAGCCAGGCCTGCCTGCCATTCTCGACATCCACATAGGATTCCTGAATGCTGATCTGACCGGCGCGTATGGATTTGATCTCGGTCCCCTGCAGGGCGATGCCCGCGTCGTATTTGTCCATCAGATGATATTCGAAACCCGCTTTTCGGTTGGTCGCGATCACTTTCACGTTCCCGGACATGGAGTCATTCTAACACAACGATTTATCCCCACTTCAGGATGGCCAGGCCGGCAAGAAAGCGAAATGCAGCAAAAACCAGCAAGGCGGTGGAGAGTCCGATCTGATCGGCGAAGTACGGTCCGGCCAGGGACCCGACCAGGATCGAACTGTTCAGGATGATGTTGTACCATGCGAGGTGGGCCGGCCTGTCCCTGGCCGGGGTGTGCTCCAACAGGTAGTTGGCATACGAGCCGCTGCTGATCGCGAACAGGAACCCACCGAAGAAATTGATCAAATAGAAATGCCAGGCGGTCGAACTCAGGGCGATCGCAAAAGGGAAAAGCGCCATGCCGGCCACTCCCACTCCGGTGGCAGCCTTGTGTCCCAACCGCTGTACGACCTTTCGCAATTGCGTGGACCCGATCAGGACCGTGAAATACAGGATCGCAGTTCCCAGGCCGATCTGATCGTCCGACAAGCGGATCTCACGCACGTAATACATCGGGAAGAGGGGAGCCGCGAGATATTGCAGGAGGTGAAACCCGAGCAATCCCAACAGCACGCGCTTGAAGGGAGTCTCCCAAATGTCGAGGCGGAGAACGGATTTCCAGCTGCGTCCCGGGCGTCGGGATTTCGCCCTCCCGGTTGTGACCCGTGCCTGCCTTGCGGAGGCACGCCTGTGCAAGGGTCGTATATGGTACATGTGGTAACTGCTGATCGCCGCGCCGATCGTACCGATCAGGAAGACCACCTGGTAACCGATGGGAAAGGCGAGATTCTTAAGCAGGTATCCACTGACCAGGGAGGTGAGCATGTAGGTGATAGAAAAGGTCACATTGCGGTTGCCGGCGACATGCGCACGATATTCCCCCGGTACGGCTTCGGCGAACAGGGCGTTGAATCCCACTCCAAGCGGTGTGTAGGGGATCGCCATCAGGAAGGTGAGGCCGATCAACGCCCAGACCTGTCCCTGATTGTCGAAGATCCACGGCAGCGGAATCCACAAGGCGTAACCCATACGGAAGAGCACCGAGGACCAGAACACGACTCTTCCGGTGGACTGCCGCTCGATCCAGCGGCCGGCGGGAATGGCGAGCAGCAGGTTGACGACGCCGGTGACCGCTGCCAAAAGTCCGATCTGCACTCCGCTGGCGCCCAGGCGTGCGGCGTAAACATTCAGAAAGTTGATGGCGGAACCGCTCAGGATGCCAAAACCCGCAATGTCGAGATACAGGTGATGGAAGTTGGGGCGGAATTTGGAGGGGATATCCGATTGACCCATGAAACGCGCGAACATGGGAAGGATTATAACCATTGGGAAAGTCCTTTTTCGTGAACCCGCCGCCAATTTACCGCAGAGACCCCAAAGAATTCCTTGTGTTATTCTCTGTGGTAAAACCAATACTCGTGAATCACAGGATTACCATGTCGTTGAGAGCGAACGCTCTTGAGCGTGCGAAGCAACCCCCATTTGGCAAGAAAATCGTCCAAAAATCCGGGGTGACGACGGGTTACGCCCTGTTCGCAACGACACCGAATCTATGATCCTTCGAATTCTTGCCTTGAGAAAAGCGATGGCTGCCAGCCTTGGGGTGCGGTAAAATCTGATCAGAAGTTGAACAGGTCTGAAACCGACAAGATTATTCTTACTGGAGAAACCCATGACAACCGTACGAACCGATGCATTCAAGCTTGGAGACAAATTTGCAACACTGCTCGGTGATGAAGTACAGGTGGGACAGGCGGCGCCGGAGTTCACCTGTGTGATGACCGGCTGGAAGAACGTAAATCCGCTCGAGGAATCCAGGGGCCGTGTGGTGATCCTGTCTGCCGTACCCTCGCTGGATACCGAGGTGTGCGATCGGGAGACGCGGCGTTTCAATGAGGAAGCCGCGAAACTTGGCGAGGATATCCTGATCTACACCATCAGCACCGATTTTCCCATGGCGCAAAAGCGCTGGTGCGGCGCCGCCGGCGTGGAGCGGGTAAAGGTGGTTTCGGATGTGATCGATACGGATTTTGGACTTAAATACGGCCTCCTGATCAAGGAACGCCGCTACCTGCGCCGCTCGGTTTTCGTCGTCGGCCGGGATGGCAAGTTGACCTATGTTAACTACCTGCCTACGCTCGGGCAGGAACCGGATTACGACGAGGTCATCCAGGCCGCGCGCAAGGCGTTGACATAACTGTGAGTCGCGGGCACGTCCCTCTCGGAGATCTAGGAGGAGGCGTCGCCAGCGTTACATCCATCGTTCAAAGAACGGATACTTGTTAGTTGGGTTGGGTTGGAATCGGATGCTAGAATGTCCTTGAATGAGACGTTTCATCAACCGTCCGGGATAAGGGAACGAGCAGAAAGACAAAGACCGCGCCTCTTCATGGTGCGGTTTTTGATCTCACCCGGGCTGAGGAGGAAGCAATGACCGAACCTCGCAAGAAAATGACCCTGCCGGGTTTGTTCCAAAAAGTGAGGGAGGGCAAACCCATCACCTGGTTGACCTGTTACGATTACCCGACCGCGCACATGCAGGAACTGGCGGGGGTGGATATGATCCTCGTCGGCGACAGCCTGGGCATGACCATGCTCGGCTACGACAGCACCCTGCCGGTGACCATGGAGGACATGATCCGCCACTCCGCGGCGGTTCGCCGCGGTTCCCCCAACGCCTGGCTGGTGGGGGATATGCCGTACATGAGCTACCAACCGAGCGTCGAAACCGCCATCCGCAGCGCCGGGCGATTCATGGCGGAGGCCGGCTGCGATTCGATCAAACTCGAGGGCGGCGTGGAAATGGCCGATCGGGGCGAGGGCATTGTCCGTGCCGGCATCCCCGCCATGGGGCATCTCGGCCTTACGCCGCAAAGCGTGAGCGCCCTGGGAGGCTTTCGATTGCAGGGGAAAGGTGCGGCCCAGGCGAAAAAGATCCTCGACGACGCGCGTGCACTCGAGGAAGCCGGCGCCTTTTGCATCCTGCTTGAACTCGTCCCGGATCGTTTGTGCAAGTTGATCACCGCGCGAGCCCGCAACTGCATCATCATGAGTCTTGGTTCCGGCCCGCATGCGCACGGGCAGTTGTTGATCTATCACGATGCGTTTGCGCTGTATCCCAAATTCAAGCCGCGCATGGCCAAGGTCTTTGCCGATGCGGGAGCGGTGATCCGCGCCGGGCTCGAAGCCTATGTGAAGGAGGTCAGCGAAAAGACCTTCCCTCAACCGGAGAATTGGTTTGGCATGCCGGATGAAGATTACGATGAACTGTTGAAGATGCTGGAACCATCCTCCTGAGAATCCGAGAAAGGATATTCCCATGACCGATCTGCGAAAGCGACTCAAGATCCCCGGCTCCAAACTGGCCGGGTTGAATGCCGTTCTGCTGGACGAGAACAATCGTCTCGTGAACGATGTCCTGGATGCGATCGCCAAATATGGAACCCCGAAGACGATCAATCGCAAAGCACAGGCGGCGCGCGAATTGCCGGCCCTGTTGAAGAGGGTGAAATCTGCAAAGCCTGAATATCTGGATGATCTCGAATGGCTGACCCAGCAGCGGGACCGGAAGGCCTTTGTTTCCGTGGCGGATTACCGGCGGAAAATCCTGGGGGAGCGGGCGGAGGGGATGAAATTCAAGGATGAATCCGCCGTGACGCTGGAGGTCAGCGCTCTGCAATACTTTCCATGGGTGATCGCGGCGGCGAAGCGCGCGATCGGGGAGAAGTCGCTCATGCCGGGACGCTGGATCAAGGTGCGCAAAATGAAGGAGCAGGAAGCCGATGGCGACCTGGCTGCGATCGCGGCGGCCATGAACATCATCGGCGCCAGCTATGTCGAAACCCTGGATACCAAGGGCGCCGATGGATCGAACGTTCATCTGAACGGGCCCGAGACCATCACCGGCTACTTCGGCGGCATCGGTCAGCCCAACGACTACGCCCTGAAATGGCTGGATGAGTTTCTATACTATTACACCAAATACGGCGTGCAGCAGGTGCTGAACTTCAATGCCGGCACGATTCTGATTGCCTTCCTGATCCACCGCCTCGGGATCGACATCGAGTTCAAGATCTCCGTCTTCTTCGGCAGCGACAATCCGTATCACGCCTTTTGGACCCTGCTGGCGGCCAAGCTCTTCTCGCGTGAAGATGGAACCACTCCATTGATCGGTTTCAACTGGTCGAATTCGGTGAACAACCAGACCCTGGAGCTCACCTCGGACGTTCGCCGGCAGCTGGGCTTCGAGCAGGTCGTTCGCTTCGAGCATCACATCGTGGAAACCTGGAAGAGCATCGTCCGGCAGCCATACGATCGCCGCGCCGAGTTAATTCAACTGGCGGATCATGTGGCGAACATCTCTGCCAAGCACGAAGGCGGTGACCCGGAAGTGGACAGCCAGCGCGCCCACCCTTCAGACATCCTGGATTACTTCAGGGAAAAGAAGGAGGTGATTCAAAGCGGGGACTGGGACAACATGCAGTTGAACTTCCTGGACAAGGTCGCAGCGGTCAATCACACCGCGCAGGCATTGACCGAGGCTGGCCTGAGTTTCATCGCTGCCTCGAAGTTGCACCAGTAGCCTGCAAGAAAATATTTAGACAAAACACAAATTCGGCGGCCTCCTTAGAGCCTGCTTGAGGAGCGCCGCCGAATTTTTCCTGCCCCATCCTTTTCAACACCCCTCTTCATTTATAATTCACAGTGAGAAATCGAATCATGCAAAGTTATGCGAGATTTTTTGCGCCGTTTCTGATGGGGATGCTTTTGTTGACCGGCTTCATGGGTCTCCCCAGCGAGGAACAGGTGCTGAAAAGATATCAGCAAGGTATCACCTCGCCCTCTCAATTGATCGAGGCTGTCAATGGGCTGCGTCAATCCCAGGGTTTGCCGGCCCTCAAGGTTCATCCCATCCTGATGCAAACTGCGCAGAGTCAGGCGGATTACATGGCCTCGACCGGGCAGATCACCCAAAACCGGCCGGGAGGCATGACCTACACTCAGCAACTGCTCTCGCTCGGCTTTCCTCTGGCGGGAGACCTCTCCCTGGGTGGGTTTCGCGCGGAAAATATCATGATGCAGACCGATCCTCTGGTGTGGAGCGGTGTGCCGCCGGTCTGGCAGGACGCGGATCACATGAACACCATGCTCTCACAAAACTTCACCCATATCGGGGCAGGGGTATCCCAAAGCGGAGCCGGTTACTATTACGCCGTGGATTGTGCGGCGGTGACCGGGTCCGGTCAGATGCAGGGGAGCGCCGGGTCAATCCTGACCTCGATGCCGGGCGGTGCTGAGGGCGCAGGCGGTCAACCGATCAGCCAGTACATGGTGCCGGTAGCCAGGAGCACCGCCCTTCCCGATGGGGATGTTTTCCACACGGTGCAGTACGGGCAGACGTTGTGGACCATCGCCATCGAGTATGGAACGACCATCAAGAACATCCAATCCCTGAACAACCTCGGAGAGGACTTGGTCATCTTCCAGGGACAGAAGCTGCTGGTGATCAAGGGTGCAACCCAACCGGCTCCCGAATCGCCAACCAATCCACCTGCGGAGATACCCGCCGGGACGAAGACCCCAGCCTCATCCCCGACAACAATCCCTGCGCTTTCGACATCCACGACCATCCCGACCGAATCAGGAATTGCAGACGAAGAAGATCCTCAATCCTCCTCCAGTTCCGTTTCCTCGAAGATCCTGGTGGTTGTTCTGATCGTCGCGGCCTTCGTTGGAGCTGGCATGGCAGTCTGGTTGATCCGGGATCCGCGAAGTTGATGACATTCTATTGGCGACGAGCAGCCCTGAACCATCGTATACAGCTTTGGGTGCAGGAGTAATTCACATGGATATTTCACTCGCTCTGGGCGGCGGGGGGGCCAAGGGAAATTCGCATATCGGGGTCATTCGCAGGCTGACGAACGAAGGGTACCGGATTCAGGCTGTCGCAGGGACCAGTTTCGGCGGATTGGTGGCTGTGCTGTACGCAGCCGGATATTCGGCTGATGAAATCGAGAGGATTTTTTCTGATGTCGATCAAAGCCGGCTGTACCGGCGGGAGCCCCAGGATGGGCCGGCGCTGTTGGGCCTGGCCGGGGTTCGGAAATGGCTGCGCGATGTCGTCGGCGACAAGACATTCGAGGATCTGAAAATTCCCTGCGCCGTGACCGCCGTGGATATTCATTCCTCGAATGAGGTGATCCTTGCCAGCGGTTTCCTCAAGGATGCGATCCTGGCCACCATCGCCCTGCCCGGAATCTTCCCGCCGCACAAGATCAATGAATGGGTGTTGATGGACGGCGGCGTTCTGGATCCCGTGCCCGTCAGCGTGGCGCGCATGCTTGCTCCCGACCTGCCCGTGGTGGCGGTTGTGCTGACCGATTCCCTTCAGGCTCCCGTGCGCGCGTACCATCTCCCCATGCCGTCCATCCTGCCTCGATCGATCATGGATCGAATTTCGCGCATGAACTTCGCCCAAGCATTCGACATCTTCATGCGCGCCGTGGATCTGAGCGGTCGATCCGTGGCGTATTACCGGCTTCAGGTGGACGCGCCGGAAGTGATCGTGCGGCCGGAGGTCCAGCATCTCAGCCTGTTGGACAAAGTGAATGTGCGCGAAGTGGTGCGCCTGGGTGAGACTGCCGTTGAACGCGCCCTGCCTGAACTCGAACGCGTCACCTCCTGGGTCAACCGCCTCGGAAGGAAACTGGTGAAGGTTTTGCGATGACCCGTGACCTTCGGAAATATATGAAGCAGACCAATACGCGCCTGGTGCTGGGTGCGCTCCTGCTGCTGTTCGTCGTCGGAGTGGGATTGATCGGTTGGATCTACGGATTCGGGGCGGCGGTCATGGGCTTTCTCTGCCTGCTGGCCGCCTTCCTCCCGATCGGGTTAATTCTCCTGGCCTTGAATTTTTCTGATTGGATCTTGAAGCAGGCCGGCCGTGATTGACTCTGAAGTCGTCGCATTCAACGAGTGGGTGATGCGCGTGCGTCCCTGCGCGATGGACCATCCAAGACTGCTTGTGCTGATTCATGGGTGGACGGGTGATGAGAATTCCATGTGGGTCTTCACAGGCGGGTTTCCTGCCACCAGTTGGATCATGGCTCCACGGGCGCCTCACTCCTCCGGGCAGGGAGGGTATTCGTGGAGGCCTGCGGATCCTGAGACCTTCGGCCGGCCGAGCGTCGAGACACTTAAGCCTGCAGCATTGCGCTTGATGCAATTGATCGACCAATATTCGTCCTCGATCGGGCTGAATGCGGATGCGGTCGATCTAGTGGGATTCAGCCAGGGGGCGGCCTTGGTGAACTTGCTGGGGATGCTGTATCCGCAGCGGGTGCGCAAGATGGGCGTGCTGGCGGGTTTTGTGCCCTCCGGTTATGAGGAGTTTTTGGAGCAGCGACCCCTGGCGGGGAAGAAGATCTTTGTCGCGCATGGGACACAGGATAAACTGGTTCCACTGGAACGGGCGCGCGCTTCGATCGAGATCCTCGAGATTGCCGGGGCGCAGGTATCGTATTGCGTGGATCAGGTGGGACACAAGGTAAGCGCCAATTGCCTGCGCGCCCTCGAGAAATATCTCGCAGATTAATTCCTTCTCACCCCTCCGTTGACGATGGTTTTGATTGCAGGTATGCTTGCATTCTGAGTTGTTCAGAAAGGGTTTCGATGGACAGGAATCTCTCACGTCGTGATTTTCTTAAACTCTCCGGACTTGGGCTGGGCACACTGGCATTTAAGCCATTTTATCTGGATTCCCTTTACATACCGAAACGATTGCCTCAATTTCCCGCCAGTGAAATAATCGGGCGGATCACGGATCCGGATGTGGATTTACGCAATACTCCAACTAACGATCCCAATCTGAATACTTCCATAAGCAAACTTGGGGCGGATACCCTGGTTGAATGGAATCGGGAAGTCATCGGCAGGGTGGTTGGGGGTTTATCCAATCAGCGCTATGTTGAAACGCCGCAGGGATATGTCTATGGTTCCGTAGTTCAACCAACGCGGAATTCGCCAAATACGCCCGTCACTCAAATCCCGGCTGGTCAGCCGGGATTCTGGGCGGAGGTGACTGTACCGTACATTGACCTGACTCTCGAAGGTGTGGTGGCGTCACCATGGATGCAGGACCATATCACCTACAACTTTCCGCCGCGCTTGTATTACGGTCAGGTGGTCTGGATTGACCAGGTGCGGACAACGAACGGCTTCGCGGAATATCGCTGGAATGAGGGTGCGGAGGGACACGGATATGGATATGGTGCCTACGGTGAATTCTTCTGGGCTGATGGGGCTGGATTAAAGGTTCTTGCCGATGCCGATGTGGCTCCCGTCACTCCAGACATCGATCCTGGAGAGAAGACCATCGACGTGAATTTGTTTTATCAGACCCTTACCTGTTATGAGGGAAAGGATGAGGTGTATTTTTGCAGGATCTCCAGCGGCATCACGGTGGACCTCGCAACCGGCGGTATCTCGGACAAGCTCGCTACTCCCGAGGGGACGTTATTTACACATTGGAAAATCATATCCAAAAACATGACTGCCGGTTCAGTGCAAACAGGTTATTCCACGCCTGCCGTACCGTGGTGTACATTCATCAGCGGTGACGGGATTGCCATTCATGGCGCCTTCTGGCACAACGCATTCGGTGAAAAACGTTCACACGGTTGCATCAATGTCGCTCCGGCAGATGCAAAATGGATTTTCCGCTGGACGACGCCTTATGTCTCGCTGACACAAGGGGAGGACCGTCGTACACTTCCCGACCATGGCACAATCGTGAACTCGAAAGATTTGAAGGCATAACGTTATCAAGGAAAGTGAAAATTGAATTCAATTCTGTCTCTCCGCCTTAACGGAATTGAATCGTGCATTCGCCGACCTTGAATTTACCTGCTTCGACGCCGGCGG
>VGNF01000026.1 GCA_016866195.1 Chloroflexota bacterium
CCCCGGGCTCACCATTTCCGATCTGCTGCAAGGTTGCAGCGATACGGTTTGCGCCGCCCTCACACGGGCCGGCCGGGCGGAACTTCCGACACCCGCGACCATATTGAAACAGGGTGATGTGCTGACCGTAAGCGCCACCCTGGATGGCGTCAAGGCCTTGCGCGCCCGCGTGCAGGAAGGGTAGGAGGCAAGCGATGTTTGTTGTCATCACCGGCGGCGGGCGCACCGGGGCCCAACTGGCCGTCCAATTGCTGGATCAGAATTACCAGATACGGCTGATCGAACACCGGCGTGAACTATTGACCCGCCTTCATCATGAACTGCCCACAGAGGTGATCTTCGAAGGCCAGCCCACCGATCCGGCCGTGTTAAGACAGGCCGGGGTGGAGAAGGCCAATGTACTAGTAGCCTGCACGAATGACGATGCCTCCAACCTCGTCATCTGTTACCTGGCGCGCACGTTGTTCAAGGTCAACCGCACGATCGCGCGCGTGAACAACCCGCGGAATGCCTGGCTGTTCGATGAACGGTTCTTCGTGGACGAGAAGATCACCCAGGCGGATGTGATGGCGCACCTGATCCAGGAGGAAATGTCGATGGGGGACATGATGACCCTGCTCAAACTGCGCCGCGGCCGCTACTCGCTGGTGGAGGAGAAGGTTCCCGCGGGGGCGAAGGCCATTGGCGTGCCGCTCAAGGACCTGGGTTTGCCCGATGAGTGCGTGATCGCGGCCATCATCCGCGATGGTCATGTGACCCTGCCGCGCGGCAATTCCACGCTCAAGGAATTCGACGAGGTGTTGGCGATCACGGATGAGGATGGCGCCAGGCAACTGGCGGCTTTGCTGGCCCCGCCGGTCTACCCGGTGAAATAGATGAGACGTCTGCCCGGCCCTGCACAGCCGGGCTTTTTCTATTTACTCACAAGTTCCTTTACCTTCTCGATGTAAGCCAGGCTTTGATGCCTGAAGTAGGTGTTGTACAACTCGGCGTAGTGCCCTCCCCGGTTCAATAACGCGGCATGGCTGCCCTGCTCGATGATCGCGCCTTTTCGCATCACCACGATGCGGTCCGCGGCTTTTACCGTCGAAAGGCGGTGCGCGATCAGGATGCTGGTGCTGTTCTTCAGGATCAGGTTCAACGCCTGTTGGATCTGCCATTCGGTGAACGGGTCGATGCTGGCGGTGGCCTCATCCAGAATGAAGATGGCGGGATTCTGCACCAGCACGCGCATCAGCGCCACGAGCTGCCGCTGTCCCCCCGAGAGGCGGTTGCCGCGTTCGCCCACTTCTGTATCAAGCCCGTCCGGCAGGGTTTCGAGCCATTCTCCGTCCCCGATCCGATTGGCGAGTTTGACCATTTCGCCCTCGGGGACGCCCGGCGCGGCATAGCGGATGTTGTCTGCCACGGTGCCGGAGAACAGGAACGGTACCTGCGAGACGATTCCCAACTGGCGTCGATATTGGCCGAGGTCGAAGGTGCGGATGTCGCGGCCGTCGATCAACAGGTGTCCTTGTTGGAATTCGTAGAAGCGCGCGATCAACTTGGCGATCGAGGATTTGCCCGCGCCGGTATGGCCGACCAGGGCCATAGTCTCGCCGGGCTGAATGTGCAGGTTGAAATCCGTCAGGATCGGTTCCTCCTCGGAGTAACGGAAGTGCACGGCTTCGAAGCGAATCTCGCCTTTGAGCCGCGGCACATCCTGCTTTTCCTTCTGGATCACGTTCGGATCCGCATCGATCAAGGCAAAGACCCGTTCAGCAGCCGACAGGCCGGATTGAATCTGCGCCCAGAAGGAGGTCAGGTTGAGAATGGGGAAGAAGAACTGGTCGAGGCTCATGATGAACAGATACCAGGCGCCGATGCTCACGGTCCCCTGCGCCGCGCTCGAGCCGCCTACAAAGACCAGGATGCCGACGAAGACGCCGCCCAGTGCGTTGAGCGTGGGGAAGACCAGCGAGAGAACGAATCCGCGCTGTACGTTTACGTGGTAGGACTGCTGGTTCGATTCATCGAAGGATTGAAAGATGCCCTGTTCCTGACGGAAGTTCTTGGCGATCGATATGCCGCTGATCGTTTCTTTAATGGCGGCGTTCACGTCGGCCATGGCCTTCATGCCGCGCCTGGTGACGCGCCGCGCCATGACGCGGAAGAGCGCTGCGATGGCAAAGATGACCGGCAGGAAACTGATCAATAACAGGGAAAGCCGCCATTCCGTGCGGAACAGGATCACACCCAGCAGCACCGCCTGGAAGATCTGCGCCACCACATCGGTGATGATGACAGTCAGCTGCCCGAAATCGTTCGTGTCGGAGGTGATGCGCGAGACGATGCGCCCCGAGGAAAATTGATCGTAGAAGGATAGATCGTGTTCGGCCGCGGCACGGAAGGCGCGCGCCCGCATGTCGAGCACCACGTCACCCACGGCGCGCACGATCAGGCCGCGGCGCAGCCAGTTCAAGCCCCACAACCCAAAGGCCACGATCACCAGCGCGAATCCCACCCAGGCGATGGACGCGAACGATGGCTGTTCGTCCAGCAGGTCCACCATGCGGCTGACGACCACGGGCAGGCCTGCTCCGATTGCCGCCAGCAGGAGGATGACCAGGGAGGCAGCCGCCAGTCTTCGCGACTGATTCTTGAAGTATGCCGCCATGCGCCGCGTCAGTTCACGGTCGGCGTACTGGCGGTCGTATTTCTCGTCGTTCAGTCCGGCAAAGAAACCCATGTTCTCTTTCGTATATCGTTGAGAGATGCTTCGCGCTGAGCGGAGTGACCAACGGGAGCGAAGACGAAACGGAGGCGCCCGCAATCCCCTCAGTCTCTAAAAATCCTCGAGTACGCCTCGGAGGTCTTCATCAAATCATCATGCGTGCCGATGGCGGCGATGTGGCCCTTGCGCAAAACAATGATCAGATCCGCCCAGCGGATCTGCGACAGGCGGTGGGTGATGATGAAGGTCGTGCGCCCGCGTGCGGCATTGGCGATGGCGCGCTGGATCCTATCCTCGGTGGCCGAGTCGATGGCGGAGGTGGAATCGTCGAGCACCAGCACGCGCGGATCGGTGAGGAAGGCGCGTGCCAGCGCGATGCGCTGCCGCTGTCCGCCGGAGAGCGTCACGCCGCGTTCCCCGACGGTTGTGTCGTAGGCCTGTTCGAAGTCCTCGATGAACTCATCCGCTTGCGCGGCAGCGGCAGCAGATCGAATCTCCTCACTCCCCGCGCCGGGTTTGCCGAAGGCAATATTGTCCTTCAGGGAGCGGGAGAACAGGAAGATATCCTGCTCGATGATGGAGATCTGCGAGCGCAGCGCGGCCAGGTTCCACTCTCGCACGTCCACGCCGTCGATCAGCACCTGACCGGCAGAGGCATCATAGGTGCGATTGATCAGTCTCACCAACGAGGTTTTGCCGGCGCCCGTCTGGCCTACAATGGCCACGGTTTGACCGGGGTGGACTTTGAAGGAGACCTCCTGGAGGATGGATTCACCTTTGCCTGTTTCTCCCTCACCCCTTTCCGGATAGGGGAAAGATTGAGGGTATTTGAATGAGATATTTCGGAATTCGATCTGGCCCCCGAGGTCCGGCCGGAGGCGTTCTGGTCGAGCCTGGTCTCGCGGTTGATCAGGTCCAGGATGCGGCGAGCGGAGGACAATCCCAGCGAAATTTGCGAGTAAGCCCAGGTGGAGGTGAAGGTGGGGAATTGCAGCAGTTGCAGCATCCCGAAGTAGGCGATTACTGCGCCGGTGTCGATCCGCCCGGCGCGAAAGAGCAACAAGGCATGCACCAGGCCGCCGGCGTATGCCAGGCCGAGCAGCAGCATGGCGATGTAGCGCGCCTCGAGGTCACCCTGCTGGACGAAGGCATTCCGCACGCGGCGGGCGTTTGTGACGAAGCGTTCCACCTCGGCGCCCTCCTGCGCCGCGCCCTTCATGATCTCCACACCGTCCAGCGATTCGGACAGGTGCGTATTCATCTCGCCGAAGGTGGAACGCACCTCGTCCGTGATCGGAGAGAGTGTTCTCAAGTAACGTGCCAGCGCGATGAAATAGATGATTGTAAAGATCGCCGGCGTGAGGATCAATGAGAGGTGGTATCGCGGCGCAAAAAGCAGCGGCATCAGGATGAACATGAAGGAACCGACGACCAGGTTGACGCCGGGGCTGAACATGAAGTTCACCTCGCGCACATCGTTGGTGGCGCGCGCCATGGTGTCGCCCACCGGCTGAAGACTGTGGAAGGTCATGCTCTTGCCCAGCAGCGAGAGATAAAGTTCGTCACGGATGTCGCGCTCCAGCTTTTGTGCCATGAGTTCAGCGCCGAAGTTGCGACCCAGCTGCAGGATACCGCGGATGATCTGTGAGATTCCGATGGTCAGCGCGAGCGGCAGCAGGACCGAGGTATCCGGCGAGTCGGCCAGCATGGCGTTGAACGCATCTCCGGTCAGGATCGGCACGACGACTGCCAGCACCGCGTTGCCCACGGCACCGATGAAGATCATGAGGATGATCCACCCATACAACCGTGCATGGGACCAGATCCAGCGAATGGGACTTGTGTGATTGAAGATGTGTTTTCGTTCGAGGGTGAATTCCGCGGGCAGACTGAGCGAGGACATGCGGGGGATTGTACCATCCTGCCTGCGCAACCTTCGAATCGGACAAGTGTTATCCTATTCAAGTTGACAATCCGGTCAACCGTATATATCCATAAGGAGACGTAACAATGAGCATGCCCAAAACGTTAGCTGGATGGTGCACGGTTCTATTCTTTCTGTTCTTTGGACTGGCTGCATTCATCCCTGCAGCCGCCTCCATGCCATGGCTCACAGGAATCCTCGCCCTGGGTGTAGCCGTATTCACTTTTCTCGGCAAATAAGCGCGTGAAGGATGCACAACCTCCCTGATGGGAGGTTGTGTTATTCACTGCCTTATCCGTAATTATCGAAACTTGCATGTGCCGGAAATCGGTGGGAAACGGCTTTTTCACTTTGGACATTTGTACAGCGCTATTCAATTTCTGAAAGAATCTCCGCACATCTCATCGAGTAATCCCATCCCAGACCATCCTGGATGTTCCACCAGGTGGATAATACCGCGTGGACGGTTGACCAGTGAATGATCTGCTCCCGCTCGAAGCCAAGCATTTCTGTGAGTATCTCGATGCGCCTCTCTGACCTTGTGCGAAACCTGCCTTCGTCCTGAATTTCGCTCAGCGGGTTGAGCATGAAC
The DNA here is from genome assembly GCA_016866195.1 of Chloroflexota bacterium. GTDB lineage: Bacteria > Chloroflexota > Anaerolineae > Anaerolineales > Villigracilaceae > VGNF01. Next base: position 5,230 of record VGNF01000026.1, read on the forward strand.
GGTCCGATCTCATATCCTGCCGGTCCGATCACCCCCTTCGGGTCGATCGCCAGCCAGCCGCGTTCTGAGAGCAGGATATTGTCGTGATGCAGATCGCCGTGGATGAGCATTTGGTTCTGCTCCATAAAGAGTTGCGGTAACAAGGATTCGACGTGCCGCAACAATTTTTCCGGTATTGGCCCCGTTCCTCCATCAAAATGAGGGCGGATGTTCTTCAGCCCATCGAACCAGTCCGCCAATTGGATGAGTTTATCCGATGCGGGTGCTGGTTTCCAAAGGTTTCGCATGACCCCGACAGCGATGCGGGTCGCCTCCTCGTCATCCGCCAGCGAGGATAGCAGCTCGCCGGGTTTTAATCGTTCCAGCAAGAAACAGGAATTTTCCTCATCCTTTTCGAGCAGGCGGCAGGCGCGATTCCCGTCGAAGCATTCCAGTGCTTCCATCTCGCTGGTCAGTTCGCGGTCTGGCACGCCGACCTTGAGAACGACCTGCTCGTCCCCTCGGTGGGCAAAGGCCACGTAGTTGTAGGATAGATTTGGGACCGGCTGGAGGTTCGATAATCCCCAGCGGATTGAGGCCTGGGTGATCAGGCCTGGCAGTTTCTCCTGCCAGTGGCGGCCGGCCTCGCCAAAGGCTCCTTGTATGTTCCGGATGAATTCAGGAGGGAGATGCAATCTTTCGATCAACTTGGGAACAATTCACCGAATACCTCGGGGCAGTACTTCTCCACCATGGCAGAGGACAGCCCGTTCTCGCGGCAGATCTCGGCGAACAGATCCGCCGAGGGGCGCTTGACGCGCTTTTGAGTCTCCGGATCGAGGGACCACAGGCCGAAGCGGTGCGTCCAGCCGAGGTCCCATTCGAAGTTGTCCGTCAGTGACCAGTGGAAGTATCCCTTGACCGGCCAGTTGAAGTTGACCGCGCGCCACATCTGATGGATATGCTGTGCGATGTAACGTGGGCGGATGTGATCGTCGGCGCACTCCACCCCGTTTTCGCTGACGAGAATGGGCAGATTGGGAAAAGTCCGAACAACCCACTTCATTCCCTCATACATCCCTTCCGGCTCATTGGCCAGGAAGCTGTTATCACTCATATCCGCCTCTTTGCGAAAAAAATTCCGGCCGAACAACGTGTTCACCTTTCGCAGGTCGAACGCGACAACTTCGCGCGTGTAGTAATTGAAGCCGAAGTAATCCTGTGTACCCTTCGCCTCGGGGATGCGGATGGAACCGATGGGGGTCTTCATTATGCCGGAAGCCAGCGCGAACGGGAAGCCTAGATTGACCGCCGTGAAGAAATTACGCTGTACCCAGCGGTCCAGCGGAGACCAAGCGCGCTGAGGCGCAAAGGAACGATAGTGATGGGCAAAACCGACGCGCGCCTCCGGTTGAATCTGGTGGATGGCGCGATATGCTGCGGCATGTCCACGGATCAGATTGGCCTGGACGCGCAGCGCGAGCCTCAGGTTGTTTTGGCCAGGCGGGAATGCTCCGGAACCGCCATCCACATATCCATTGACTGCGTAACCGGTCGGTTCATTCAACGTGCACCACAGTGAGCAGTATTCCTTCAAGGCCTCGACCGTCTTGCGGACAAATTTCTCGAAAAGCGGCACGACCTCTTCGGTCTCCCATCCATGTACCTCTGCGAGCCATAGCGGGTCGGTGAAGTGGTGCAGTGTGACCATGGCGGTCAGGCCGCGGTCCTTCAGCCCGCGCAGCATGGCGCGGTATTTTTCGAGGGCGTCCTCGTCCCAGCGGTCGGGAGCGGGCTGGATGCGGCTCCACTCAACGGACAGTCGGTGCGCGTTCTGGCCGGTCTCGGCGGCGCGGTCGAAATCCTCTCGCCAGCGCCCGCCCCACCAGTCACAGGCGAGGCCGGATTTTCCGTTCGTATGTCCTTCCTGCTCCCATTTGTGCCAATTGTTGTTGGTATTATTGCCTTCCACCTGATGGGCGGAAGTGGCCGTCCCCCACAGGAAGCCTTTTGGAAAATGATAGGTTGCCTGAGGCATGGGTCTCCTATGCTGTGCGTTGCTGCGTACGTGCAAGATACGCCAGATACACTGCGATCGAACCGGCGACCGCCGCGTTCAACGATTCGATCCTTCCCTTCATCGGCAGTCTCAAAACGACATCACATTTTTTTCGCGTAAGTTCGTGCAGGCCTTCCCCTTCGGCACCGACGACCAGCCCAAGAGCCCCCTGCAGATGGCGCGAATCCACACCGATCTCCGTTCCCTGCTGGTCGAGACCGGCGATCCATACGTTGTTCTCCCTGAGCGCCTCGATGGCCTGCGAGAGATTGGAGCGCGCGATGAGCATGTGCTCGCTCGCGCCGGAGGAGGCGTTGACCACGGCCGGCGTGACCTCCACAGTGCGGGCAAGTGGGATGATCAGGCCGTGAACGCCGGCCGCCTCCCCCGTTCGAAGCAGTGTCCCAAAGTTTTGCGGGTCCTGCAGGGAATCAAGGATGAGCACAAAGGGCGGCTCTTCCCCAGCCCGCTCGAGGATCTCGATCACATCGGAATAGGGATAGCCATCCACCTCGGCGACCACACCCTGGTGGTTTTGGTTGATCCTGTCCAACTTTGCGCGCGGGGCGCGATTGACCTTGATCTTTTGTTCCTGTGCAAGTTTGAGGATGTCCTCGATTCGTCCTTTCTCCTGCACCCCCTCGGCCATTTCGATGGAAAACACCTGCCTGCGTTTCGCGCGCAGGGTCTCGTAGACCGCGTTGCGTGAGTAGAGAAGTTCCTTCATATTAAAACTGATTTTACTTGATTAAAGAATTGGAAATGCTCAGTTGCTGGGACAGCGCTAGAACATAATTTGGGTATAATGCCAAGGCAAAATAATAATCGTCTCTCGATAAACTAACTATGCCTTATCCCTTCCACATTCTTCAGAATGAGAAATTAGCGGCATCTTCTCACGATGTTGAGACATTCATACGGCATGCATTGGGCCAACATGCCTACATTGTCGAAAAAACAGATCTTGACGAAACAAACAAACGATATCAGCTCCATTTTTGGCAACGGGATTTACCTCTTGACCGTCATATGAGCGATGGCAAGATAGGGAAAACCTATTGGGGTGGAGCTGAAATCGTTGTGTGGAGTGATTCAACTGAAATTGTTCGAATGTGGGCGGCTACACCTGATGATTGGTATATAGGTGAATTCCATCTCGACAGAGATAAAGTAATGGAAGAGCGATTTAGACAGCTTGAAGAGTTAAGTAACGAAATCCGAGAGCGTTTCATGCCACCAACTAGTGAGGACCAAGAACCGTCACTGGCCCGCCCCATCTCGACTTTCGAGATTTCTGAGAAAAAAGAGGTATCCATGCCCAATAATTCTGAAAAGAATGACAATGATGCAAAGCGGAATGTTTTTGTCGTTCATGGACGTAATGAGGCTTTGAGGCGTTCCATATTTGATTTTTTACGGGCGATTGGATTAAATCCCATTGAGTGGACCAAAGCGATTGCCATGACAGGCGAAGGCTCTCCATTCATTGGTGTCGTTTTAGACAAGGCCATGGAGCAAGCTCAAGCAATTGTAGTTTTATTTACGGGAGATGACGAAGCAAAGTTAAAAGATGAATTCATAAGGGCACATGATCCCGATTATGAGAAACAATTGACTCCACAAGCTAGACCTAATGTACTGTTTGAGGCGGGAATGGCTTTTGGGAAATATCCAGAGAGAACGATACTAGTTCAAATTGAATCGTTGAGGCCATTCAGTGATATCGCGGGGCGTTATATTCTTCATCTTACCGATTCTTTAGAAGCTAGGCAGAGTTTGGCCCATAGACTAGAAACTGCTGGATGTTCTGTAGACATAACAGGAGTGGACTGGCACTCTGCAGGAAAATTCTCCGGCCCAGTCAAGAAAAAAAGAAAAACTAAGGAAACCAAGTCTGAAATTAATAAACAGGCCTCGTTAATCGAGCAAGTAGCAAAGGAACATTTTCTTCCCGTTGAAGCTGTTACAATCTTAATTGCTCTTACAGAGCTTCCTAAAGACATGGCTGGCGAAGTTGCGGTTACTCAATTGTCGCAGTCAACAAAAATCAACCCGTTGCGTACTAAGAAATATTGCAAATTATTAGAGTCAAAAGGGTTTATGAAAGAAGGCTCTTCAATACTTGACGAGGTTAACTATTTGATAACTGCTGCTGGCGAAACCTTTTTATTGCAAAATAGTTTAGTGTGAAAAAAACTTCTGAAGATTTTATCCTCAGAAGTTCTGACTATTAGGCGATTCAACCAACTAATAGACTAATCTATCCCCATCTCCAGGTTGTGCCATCCTTGGTGTCTTCGATGGTCACGCCCATCTCCTTGAGTTGGTCGCGAATCTCATCTGAACGCGTCCATTGTTTTTGCCTGCGGGCTTCGTTTCGTTCTGCGATCAATGCGTTGACCTGCGCTTCCTTCTCGCTCGAGCCTTTCTTTTCGGCAAGAGTCAAGCCAAGCACGCCAGTCAACTCTTTGAAAACATCCTGTGCAGACTTGAGCTGTTCATTCCTGGCGCCATTGTCGCGCGCGGTGTTGATGGCTTTGACCAGCTCGAATAACACGGCCAGCCCGCCGGCGGTGTTGAAGTCATTATCCATTGCCTCGGTGAAACCGCTTCTCGCCGAGTCGACGGCGGAGGCGAGGTAGGCCGCAGTTTCGGGTATGACGCCGGAAGCGGAAGGGGAGCCCGGCCGCAGTGCGGATTTGAGGCGTTCGACATTCTTCTCGGCGGCTTCCTGTGTTTCCTCGCTGAAGACCAGCGGCGCGCGGTAACTCCCGCTCAGGACGAGCATGCGCATGACATCCGCCGAGCGCTTCGAAAGGAAATCCTTGATGCTGACAATGTTGCCCAGCGATTTGGACATCTTCTCGCCGGCCAGCTGCAGCATGCCATTATGAATCCAGTAACGCGCGAAGGGCTTACCGGTGTAGGATTCGGTCTGCGCGATTTCGTTTTCGTGATGCGGGAAGATCAGGTCGTTGCCGCCGCCGTGAATGTCGATCTGTTCGCCGAGTTCGGCCAGGTTCATGGCCGAGCATTCGATGTGCCAGCCGGGTCGTCCCTTGCCCCAGGGGCTGTCCCACGAGATCTCACCGGGCTTGGCTGCCTTCCATAAGGCAAAGTCCATAGGGTGATCTTTGGCCTCGCCCACCTCGATGCGCGCCCCGGCTTGCATCTCCTCCAATTTGCGGCCGGAGAGCTTGCCGTAGTCCTTATCGCCTGTAATGCTGAAATACACGTCGCCGTTGGAGGCGGCGTAGGCCGCCTCCTTCTGAACCAGCCCCTGGATGAATTGGATGATCAGCGGCATGGTCTTGCTCACCTGCGGATAGGATGTGGCCGGCAGGACGTTCAGGCTGTGCAATTCGTTTGTATACTCGCCAATGTATCGCTGCGAAAGCGTGAGGGGATCCTCGCCGAGCTGGCTGGCGCGGTTGATGATCTTGTCGTCCACGTCGGTGTAGTTCATGACGTGCCGCACCGTGTACCCTCGATGCTCGAGATAGCGCCGGATGACATCGAACACCAGCGCCGACATGGCATGGCCGACGTGCGCGTCATCATAGACCGTGACGCCGCAGACGTACATTTTGACCTGATTCGGTTCGAGAGTCTGGAACTCCTCGGTCTTGCGGGTGAGGGTGTTGTAGATTCGAAGCATGGGCATATTTTTACCACAAATCAAATTTTGCATGGCAAACTAACACCAATGCAGGTATGATTTGAAAGAGACCTTTCGTTGAGGAATTCGAAAAATGAAAAAACTTGAGTATCGCCGGGTCTTCACTTTTGTGGGCCTGATTTCATTATCGCTGGTCTATGGCCTGTTATGGTCTTCCATGATCAGGAATCCCAAAGTGAGGACCGGTTCCGACTTCATGGGATTTTATTCCTACGGGCGGATCTCTCAGACGCTCGGATATGGATCCATCTTCGACATTCATGAACAGCAAAAAGTGCAGGAGCAGGTGGTGGGATTCCCTGTTGTTCCGATCTTCTACACTCATCTGCCCTTCATTGCGCCTCTCGCGGTTCTTCTTGTGAACGAGGATTTTGTGAGCTCGTTCAACCGATGGGCGATGGTTCTGCTTTCCCTGAACCTGGTGAATGTATTCCTGCTGATGAAGATGGTCAATCGTTCCAGGTTCTCATTGGAGCAGCGCGTGATCCTGGGTGCGGGATTATTCCTGTTCTTCCCAACGTTCAGCGGATTGATGAACGGTCAGGATACCCAGATCCTGCTGCTGGGAGCTGTGATTTGGGTTGCGGGAATCTTCTCCGGAAAACACTTTCTGGCCGGCCTCGGGTTGAGCCTGATGACCATCCGCCCGCAAGTAGCGCTGTTCCTTGCCATACCGTTTTTCTTCCGACGACGGAATGTTTTTTGGGGATTCGTCGTCGGCAGCCTTGCACTCGCCGGACTGAGCCTGGTATTGATCAAACTGGATGGAGCGTCTCAATTCATCCAAAGCATCCGCTATATCGAATCGACAGTGTGGATCGAACCGCACGCGTTGGATATGCCCACCATCTCCGGAATCATCCGCAGGAATTTTTCATTTGCCGATCCGGGGCCGGTAAGGAGCTTTGTCTGGGCGTGCTACCTGGCCGGGATTATCGCTTTTTGTGTAATCTGGTGTCGCAGGGCGGAGATTGCTGAAAGGCAGGTCTGTCTGATCTCGGCCTGCGCGATCTTCCTGCTCCCATATGCTCATTATCACGACTTGGTCCTCCTGCTGATTCCAATCGTCTGTTTGGTGCGAATCCTGGAGAGAGAAAACCTGGTGAAGCCGGATTATCTGGCAGAGATACCATTGATCCTTTCGTGGCTGGCCGCGCTCGGGTTCGCCGGATCCGGGTACCTGAAATTCCCGATCATGTACGGTGTCATGCTAGTGCTGATTGTTTTGTCTCTGAAACCGGATCTGGTCTTGCGTGTTGGCAGAAACCAGCCAGCGGGCTAGCCGGGCTTTCGTTTCCTGGCAGTCTCCTCATCCACTCGTCCGAAGATCATGCGACCGGCGGCGGTCTGCAGCACCTTGCTGATGTTCACTTCCATGTATTCACCGATGAAGTCCTTGCCGTTCTCCACCACCACCATCGTTCCGTCGTCCATGTAACCCACACCCTGACCGTGCTCCTTGCCCTCCTGGATGATGTTGATGCGCAGGGCCTCTCCCGGCAGTACAACCGACTTTACCGCGTTCGCCAATTCATTGATGTTCAATACCGTCACTCCCTGCAGTTCGGCTACGCGGTTGAGGTTGTAGTCGTTGGTCAGCACGGGACTTTTGAGCTGTTTGCCGAGTACGATCAACTTGTCGTCCACCTCGCGCACCCCGTCCACGTTGATGTCCGAGATGCGCACCAGGATGTTGGGGAGTTTCTGCAATTCCGCCAGCACCTCCATGCCGCGCCGCCCGCGTTGACGACGCTGACCATCCGGTGAGTCGGCGATGTATTGCAATTCGTTCAGCACAAAGCGCGGGATGAGCAGCGTGCCCGGCAGGAAGCCGGTCTTGGCGATGTCCGCCACGCGTCCGTCGATGATCACGCTTGTATCCAGCAGGATGGTGCGATTGAGATTGGTCCAGGAGGAGGCGCCGCCTCCTTCGCCGCGTCCGCTGAGCGCGCCGAGCAATCCCATGATGTCGCCCTGGCGCATCACAAAGACCGAGACGCCGAAATAGGCGAACAGGAGAACGCCGATGAACGGTAAAATTTCTCCGAACGGTTCTGGCAGCAGGGAGAGGGGGAAGGCCAGCAGGGCTGCGATCAACAATCCCGCCACCAACCCGGTCATCCCGGCGAACAGACTTTCCGCAGCCAGGCGCCCGAGCAGGGAACGGATGGCTCGCGCTGGACGCGTGGTCACATACGGCGTAAGGATCAGTCCGGTCAGCGCGCCGATCAGCGTGAAGATCGCCGTGGTCCGATAAGCTTCGGGTGGATAAAGCCGGGCCAGGTTAAACCCCCAATACCCTCCCGCCACTGCCAGAATAAACATGCCAACAATGCGAAGAATAAATTCCGCACTCATAAAACTCCTTTGCAATAAAACCGGCGAAAAAATGAAACTCATCATAGCACGGCTGGGTACACCCGTCAAATGCAGTTGGCCGTGAACGATTATTGTGTATAATCACAGCCTGGATGCGGGTGGCAGGACCACGGTTGCCTGCAGTCAATGACATGCCCCTGGTTGATACCCTGAATCGTTCCCTGCGCGATCTGCGGATCTCCGTCACCGATCGCTGTAATTTCCGCTGTGTGTACTGCATGCCGAAGGAGGTCTTTGGGCCGGATTACAAGTTCCTGCCTCGCTCCCAGGTGCTGACTTTCGAAGAGGTGTCGCGCCTGGCGCGTATTTTTGTCGATCAAGGGGTGCGTAAAATACGACTGACCGGGGGGGAGCCTTTGGTGCGCAAGGACCTGCACCTGTTGATTCGCATGCTGGCTGAAATCCCCGATCTCGATCTGACCATGACCACGAACGGTTCCCTCCTGGCTCGAAACGCTCATCAGCTCAAGACGGCTGGGTTAAAACGGGTCACAGTCAGCCTGGATTCGCTGGACGACCGGGTCTTCAAAGCCCTGAACGACGTGGATTTCCCGGTGCAGGCAGTGATCGAGGGCATGGATGCCGCGGCTGCCGCCGGCCTGGGTCCGATCAAGGTGAACATGGTGGTCAAGCGCGGGGTGAACGAGGACAGCATCCTGCCGATGGCGCGTTTCTTTCGCGAAAAGGGCTATATCCTGCGCTTCATCGAATACATGGACGTGGGTCATTCCAATGGTTGGCGGATGGACGATGTGGTTCCGGCGGCGGAGGTCATCCGCAGGATCCATGCCGAAATGCCGCTCGAGGCGATAGATCCGAATTATCACGGCGAGGTGGCCGGGCGCTTCCGCTACAGGGACGGGATCGGGGAGCTCGGCGTGATCGCCTCCGTCACCCAGGCCTTCTGCCGCGACTGTAATCGCGCCAGGCTCTCTGCGGAGGGTCAGTTGTATACCTGCCTGTTTGCAGTCAAGGGATACGATCTGCGCGAACTGCTGCGCGAGGGCGCGGGCGATGAGGAGATCTCCAACGCGATCGCGCGCATATGGGGCAAACGCGCGGACCGCTATTCCGAGATTCGTTCAGAAAACACGGTCTCCCTGCCCAAGGTGGAAATGTCCCATATCGGGGGATGAAGTCCAATCCGTTGCATGGACCATATAAAAGCCATTTTCTTTGATCTGGACGGTACCCTGCGCCATAACCAGCCAAGCGGCGATCAGGTATTCAACGATTACCTGCTTGAGCTGGGTTTGATGATTTCCGGGGAGGATATGGCGCGCGCCCAGCGCTGGGAACATTATTACTTTGCCAACTCGCCTGAGATCCAGGCGGATCAGAATCAGCATGTGGAGCCCCAGGCTTTCTGGCTGAACTTTGCCCGCCGGCGGTTGGTCGCCCTTGGATGCCACCCACAAAAAGCTCATTCATTGGCGCCCAAAGTCTCCGCGCACATGAACGAACACTATAAACCTCGAACCCATGTACCGCAGGAGGTCTTCCCGTTGCTGGGCTCCATCAAGGATCGCGGGTATGTGCTGGGTGTGGTTTCGAACCGCGAGGATCCGTTCCACGAGGAATTGAAGGAGTTGAAGCTGGATGGCTATTTCCAATTTGCGCTGGCCGGCGGAGAGGTGAATGCCTTCAAACCCGACGTGCGCATCTTTGAACATGCGTTGGAGCTTGCCGGAACCGTCGCGCCCGAGACCATCTATGTGGGGGACAATTACTTTGCGGATATCCTCGGCTCGAGTCGCGCGGGACTGGTGCCGGTGCTCTTCGACCCGGCCGGGCTCTTCCCCGAGGCAGATTGCGCGGTGATCAAGTCCTTTCGCGAATTCCCCGATCTGTTGACATAAGAATTCTCCCTGAGTGGAGCCGCGCCGGCCGCGAAGTCGAAGGAGCTCAGCCATTTCCATAGGTGAATTTACCACCAAGGCGCGAGGCCGAAACGATGGAATCATTCTTCGTGCTTGATGGCTTCGCATAGATGTTGGTCAACTGGCGTGAGGTGATCGCGTTACAATCGGCAGATCGTCCAAGGAGGGCCCCATGGCCTGGGAAAGAAAACTCATGCGCACCGTGCGCGTCCGCAATTCGCAGAAACATGGTGTGCTGGCGCGCCTGCTGGCTGCCATAGCAGAGGCCGGCGGCGGAACCGGCAGCATTGTCCTGCTCAATGAGACCTCCCAGCACGTGGTGCGGGATGTCACGGTATACGCGGAGGATGAAACGCACCTGCAGACTGTCCTGGACGCAATCCACGCCAACGAGGGGACGCGCGTCATCGAAGTGCGGGATGAGGTTTTGGAGCTGCATCAAAAGGGGAAAATCGCCATCCGCTCGCGCTACCCGATCGATTCGCTGACCACGCTGCGGCGCGTCTACACGCCTGGCGTGGCGGAGGTCTGCCGCAAGATCGCCAGGGACCCGGCCAAGGCGCGGCTGTACACCAGCATCAGCCACATGGTGGCCATCGTCACCGACGGCACGGCCGTCCTGGGTCTTGGGGATATCGGTCCGCTGGCTGCCATGCCGGTCATGGAGGGCAAGGCCATGCTGATGGAAACGCTGGTCGGCCTCTCCGGCGTGCCGATCCTGCTGAACACGAAGGACCCGCAGGAGATCGTCCACGCGGTGGCAGCGATCGCGCCGGGCTTTGCGGCGATCCAGCTGGAGGACATCTCCGCGCCGCGCTGTTTTGAAATCGAGGAACGGCTTCAGGCCAGGCTTGATATTCCGGTGATGCACGACGACCAACACGGCACGGCGGTGGTGTGTACGGCGGCGTTAATGGGGGCGGCGCGCGTATCGGGTACGGACCTGAACCAGGCCGTCATCGGGCAGATCGGGCTGGGCGCGGCCGGGCATGCCATTGGCCGTATGTTGATGAGCCTGACCGGAAAACCAGTCTATGGGGCGGATCTAAGCCAGGAAGCATTGCTGCGCTTTGAAAAGTCGGGTGGCAGGAAGTCGAATCTGGAAGAGATTATGCGGACATGCGACATCGTGATCGCCACCACCGGCGCGCCGAATTTGATCCAACCTGCGATGGTCCGCAAGGGGCAGATCATCCTGGCGCTCTCCAATCCGAATCCGGAGATCGATCCGGAGGACGCCCTGAAAATGGGCGCGGCTTTCGCAGCCGATGGAAAGTCGGTGAATAACGTACTGGGATTTCCCGGCATCTTTCGCGGCACCGTGGATGCGGACGCGCCGCGCATCACGCACGAGATGCTGGTGGCGGCGGCGAAGACCATCGCCGAGCTGACGCCACCCGGCGAACTGGTGCCCAGCCCGCTGGATAAAAAGGTCCACAAGTCGGTTGCGCGCGCTGTGGCCGAGACAGCCATGAAGCAGGGCATCGCGCGTGCAGAGTTCGTGCCGTATGTGGAGGAGTAGAGGGATGATCGACTTCCCTGGAATTTGAGTGACCCTACTTGGTGAGGATTGTAGAATGTGTAAAGGGGTTGATGTTTCACCGTAGACAAGCATTTCCCTTCGGGGACAATGTAATTGGAACCGACCATCCAAACACTAGTTGGGCCGAGCTTGCACTCACCGATTATGCTTGCAATACACTACGGAGCAGAGAGATATCGTATGGTAACGATCGAACGTGCAAACGTTGAGGACGTGTCACAAATTAAGCAAGTGCTGAGCGAGACATGGCAAGCCACATACAGTTCGTTCCTGTCTCAAGCAACTATCGACAAGGTCACATCCGTCTGGCACAGCCCGAAGCAACTAGCCGCGGAAATCTTGAACCCACGCATCTTTTTTGGCGTTGTCAAGACAGCTGAGGGCACGATCATCGCTCTCACAACCGTGGGACAAATCAGCGACGATTCCGTTATGCTATCCCGCTTATATGTTCATCCGCAGTATCAACGCCAAGGAATCGGGAGCAAACTCTTAGAGGCAGGCATTAGCGCATTTCCGACAGTCCGCACGATGCGGCTGGAAGTTGAAGAAAATAATCACCTTGCATACATGTTTTATCATCGCCACGGCTTTCGCGATACAGAACGCAAAGAGGAGCAGGTGGAAGACGATGTAATTCAGGTCGTGGGGATGGAGAAACTGATTTCCTGATGTATCCGAAAATATTAAGTTGTCGTCGTACCACGGCTCGGCCCAACACAGCGTGCAGTGGGCAACTGGGATTCGCCGCGTTTTTTGAGAAGATTCAACGCTTTGACAGAATTCCGTTTTCAAGCAGTGTGCGCGTCCCGCCCAGTTGCCACTAACGCAGGCCGTTGGACAATCGAGAGAATCGAACAATGAGAATCTCATATGAACATGTAATATCAAAACCTCCAGAAGCGGTATTCCCATGGATCGCAGAACCTGATAAAGCCATGACGTGGCAGAAAGATGTTAAGGGAGGAGAAGTACTTGTTGATACACCGGAGGTGGTTGGAACGACATTCAGGGAGGTCGTTGAAGAAGATGGCAACAGCCTCGAAATGCATGGAACCATTACAAAATATGTTGTTAACGAAATAATCGGCTTTCATTTGGAAAGCAAGATACACGAGTTTGATGTCAGTTACTCCCTGGAAGAGTTGGACGGGAAGACGAAATTCAAAATTGATGCGAACATTCGATGGAAATTTCCAATGAACGTCATCAGTTTACTCATTGGGAAAAGAATCAAAGAGAACTTGGTCAAGAAGTTGGAATCTGAAACGCTGGAATTGAAGAAGGTATGTGAGTCCAAATGACTGAAAAGGATATCGCCCAACACCGCGTCCACTCCGTACCTTGCCTGGTGTGGATCTTTAACCCCGCCAAGATCCGACCGCAGGTCTTCCCCTCACCGCTCTCGCTCGGCGAGGGTAGGGTGGGGCTACACTTCGAGATTCCACTTGCTGTAACTCGAATTCCTCCCTCTCACCACGTCGTCGAACAGTTCGCGAAGCCTGGTCGTAATCGATCCCATTCCGCCCTGGCCGATGGGTCGATGATCGATTTTCGTGATCGCCACGATCTGCGCCGCGGTGCCGGTCATGAACATCTCCTCGGCGATGAAGACCTCCGTGCGGTCAATCGAGCGTTCCACCACCTGCAGACCCAATTCGTTACGCGCCAGTTCGATCACCGAGCGGCGCGTGATGCCTTCAAGGATGTTGTCCGTCACCGGCGGTGTGACCAGGACCCCGTCGCGGAGCATGAAAACGTTCATCGCCGAACCTTCGGAAACGTGACCGTTGTGATCGAGCACCAGCGCCTCGTCGAAGCCGGAAAGGTTGGCATCGGTCTTGATCAAGGCCGAGTTGGCGTACGCGCCGGAGACCTTTCCCCGCGCCGGAATGACGTTGTCGTCGATGCGCCGCCACGAGGAAAAGGTCACGTGCGCGTCCGTGTCGTTCCTGACGTACTTCTGGAACTTCATCACGAACATGCAGAATTCGTCGCGCAGGTCGTGCAGTTTCACGCCGATGCCCATATCCGCCTTGTAGATGGTGGGGCGCAGGTAGATATCCTCCCTCCAGTCGTCTGTATGCAGCACATCCAGCGTGAGCTGGATCAGCCCTTCCTCATCATAGGGAATGCGCATGGTCATCATCTTCGCCGAATGCAGCAGGCGGCGGAAATGGTCGTAGGGACGAAAGACGAAGAGACGTTTTTTCTGTTCGTTCCAGTAGGCACGCAGGCCGCCGAAGACGGCGGTGCCATAAAGGAAGGCGTGGGTGGCGATGTTGATCTTTGCTTCAGAAAGAGGGACGATCTTCCCCTCAAAAAATGCGTGCTTCGAGAGATCCAACAGGCACCTCCGGGTGGAATCGGCTGGTAATCGCTGTCTTGCGGCGGAATTATAACCGATGCACTCCTCTTATCGTTTGGCTGTGACCCCTCCCGCGCCATCGGTTTGACGAAAACGCGGATTTGGAACGCCAGCGTTCAATCGCCGTCGCGTTTTCTTTTCAGTGCGATCAATCCCCCTGTGTCCAAGGGCGGTTTCAGAGGCGCGGATTCCAGTTTCATCACGCGGCTGTTGGCGAAGTATTCGAATCCAAAGTCCGTTGGATCGCCGGCTTGTTTGCCGGGAATGGGCATCAGCCGCGCGGTGAGCGGTTTGTCCAGCCGCAGGGACAGGGCACACAGGTCCAGAAGAAGTGGAGCGATCTGCTCGGGAGTTGTATCGCCGGGCAGCGGGATGGTATCCAATCCGGTTCCACAAACGGCCGAAAACAAAAGCAAGTCCTTGAAAATCAGCAGGCCCTCGGCGGCGCGCTGCGCAAGGATCGAATCCTCAAGAACGGGTTGGAAAAATCCGCTGAAGCCGGCGCGCGGAATGTCGGCGCGATCGACGGCTTCGGTCAGCAGCGCAGCGGCTGCGAGGGAGCCGTGCAAGCCGATGTTCGAAACGCCCATCTTTTCGATGGCAGCTCCGATCGATTGCGCGTCTTTCGGAAAGGGCGCCAGCGAAAAATCTATGCCGAGGAATTTGGCGTCCCCCAATTCGGATTTCGATATTCGCTCAATCGCTTCGCCGTGTCCTTCGATTTCCGCGGTCAGGCGCCGCCGTCCATCGTCCATTGTTCGCTGCCCATCGAATGCCTCCACGGCGAGATCCGCCGCCTCGGTGGCGATTGCGAAAGCCGGCTCATCGCCCTCATGGTAGGCGGCGGGAAAGAACGGCGCGCCCGGCTTCACATTTGCAAGCGCGGCGAAACGCAAATTGGCAAATCCATCCGGCGTGATGGAAGAAGCCCTGTGGATGATTCGCGCACAAGCCTGAATGGCCGAAAGAGAGATTCCCATATCGCTTGAAGCCATTTCGCCGCCAAAGAATATATTAGGGGCTGTGCGAATGGCCTCGGGAATAACCTCGTAACTCTCGGGCAGTTCGATCAGGGCCGGACCGAGTGAGGCGTACGCGATCCCGGTCTGACCGAGCATTTGGGAGAGGTTGGCAGCCAGTTGAATGAGCTGATCGACCTTTCCTCCCAACAACCTCGGGAAGGGGATGGTCGCGAGGCGGGTGGTTTGAACTTCCCC
>VGNF01000027.1 GCA_016866195.1 Chloroflexota bacterium
CTGGCTGGCGGGTTTATCCAACTCCATTTCTTTTTCCTCCAGAATCTAAAGCGGAATGAGCAGAGCAAGAGCTCATTCCGCTTCTTCCTTCACCTTTCACTTTTGCTCAAACAGCCAAAGTTCAGGGTCTGTTTCTTTGCGGGATGAATTGATAGGCTTACTTGATCTGGTAGACGATGTTCACCGTTACAGAGATCGTAAGCTGGCCAGGTTGTATCGGAACGGCCTCGCCGCCATAAGCCGCCCCTCCTCCGCCTCCCTTACCCTCATAATACGGATACGGGCTGTTATCGAAGAAACTGATATTCTGAACATCACCGAGGGAGAGTTCGGCCGCATCAGCCAGTTCTTTCGCCTGTCGGCGGGCATCCTCCACCGCCTTGGCGCGGGCTTCCTTCACGGCTTCGGTCTTTTCAGCCAGGTCGAATTGGATGCTGTTGATGCTGTTGGCACCGGCGGCAATGGCGGAATCGAGCAGGTCGCCCAGGCCGTCCAGGTTGCGCACCACTACATATACGGTATTGTCCACCATGTAAACCGTGCCGCTCACCGTTCCATCGGGCCCGTACTGCTGGGAAGGCCAGATGCTGAAGTTCGTGGTACGGATGTCCTTCTCCTCCACACCAGCCTCCTTGAGCGCGGCGATCACTGCATTGGTCTGTGTTTTATTCT
The DNA here is from genome assembly GCA_016866195.1 of Chloroflexota bacterium. GTDB lineage: Bacteria > Chloroflexota > Anaerolineae > Anaerolineales > Villigracilaceae > VGNF01. The sequence continues at coordinate 673 of VGNF01000027.1, forward strand.
CCTCCACCGCATCCGCGGCGTTCCCGCCTTCCGAATGAACACCAATATAGATGTAGGCAATGTCGGGGGTGAGGTACACCTGCCCCAAACCGTTCACATTCAGGGTGCGGATGTTCTCAGGGGCCGCCTGCTGAATGGTGGTCGATCCACAGGCGCTCAAGAGAAGCGCCAAAGCCAATCCGGCAAATACAAAAGTCTTCGTACGCATGGTTAAGTCTCCTTTTTCAAATTCCTTGTCAAGACGCTGCGTGACGGGAAATGTTCCCGGGCAGTGCTTGTATTTTATCCTGTTTGGGGTAAAATTTTGCACAAATGTTCTACTGCCCGTTGTATATATCTCTAAACGGGATTAGGTCGAAACAAGGCAGGAAATCGCAACTCCAATTTAGCTATTAACGCAGCACTCTGTAAACATGCCCATCGAGTATCAGCAGGTTCACGAACAAATCCGCCAGGTCAGCCTCGGTGCCCGCGAGCGAAAGGAACGTCTCGCGGAGCGTCGCGCGCAGGCACGGGAATTTTTCCACGCCTTATCATCGAAACTGGACGATTTGCGATCCAAATTGGAATTGGCGGTGGCTCATGACCCAAACCTCCGCTGCGCCGAACCCGTGACTGAGCCTCTGAATGCTTCGAATCCTCCCCCCACGGAGATTCAGCCGGCCACCTTGATCGCAGTGGACGGATCGCAGGTCAACCCGGATCGCCATGCGGCGGTCCAGTTTGGACTGATCAATGTCGGTGCTCTCATGATGAGATTGAATTCAGGGGAAGCTCCCAAGGTCACCACCGATACCCACTTGATGTACGGGGATGATCTATTCCCGAACGAAACCCCTCTCACCGAAGGCCTGGTGGCGCTCCGACGCGATCTTGCCGAACGGTCGAAATTGGATGCGCTATCCCGCGAGGTACAGGGTCCGGTTGTAGCGTTTACCGACGGACCGATCGAGCTGTGGGGAGCACAAGGGGAGGATCCCCGGACCTATGCCGAGTTCATCGAAAGACACAAGGCTGTCCTCTCCCGCCTGCAATCGCGCGGCGTGATCGCCGCCGGTTATGTCGACAAACCATCTGCCAACCTGGTCCTCCGCCTGCTGGAGATCGCGCTGGCGGACGGGGATCAGGTCCGGAACGTGCGGGAGTTTCATCCTTTGCGCGGTGTAACGGACCGGTGGCTTTTCGACGCTATTCATAATCCACTGCTGTCGCCCGGCCACCGTTCGGCAGTCTTTCGAATCCAATCCGGATCGAGGCGAAACTATCAGGGCGATCTCGAATTGCATTTCTTCTATCTCAACGTCGGCACGCAGGGACATCCCTGGCCGGTAAGGGTTGAGATTCCCGCATGGGTGGCAAACGATATGGGGAAACTGGATTTGCTGCACGGGGTCCTGGTCGAACAATGCCGCATCATGGGCAGCCGGCCATACCCCTATCTGCTGCACCGTGCCCATGAAACCGCACTGGTCAAGCCGGAGGAGAAACAGCAGATCGAGCAACTCCTGACCATGGAATCCTTCCGCAACGAGGAAGAGGTGGACGTCATGTCCAATAAGGGATCCGCCAAAGGTTTGAAGGGTAGAACCAGGAATTGAAGGGACACCGCATGAACTCAATTCAAATCACCATGTTCCGATCCTCCCAAGACAGGAGGATACGATGACTTCCATCGAGATCGGTCGATTACTGCGCGCCGGGACCGCCGGCTTCACCGCCGGCTGCCGGGTTCCGCAATTGGAAGCCCCGGCCTTTGGTTCCCTGGTACGTGCGCCCTTGGAGGAGGGATATCAGGTGTACGGATTGATCCACGACATCCGCATCGATGACGACGGGCTGGTGCGCCAACTGGTCACGGCGGAGAACGTCAGTGAGGAAGTGATGAAGGACAATCGCGAGCGCCGCATTGTGCCTGTTGAAATGTCCGTGCTCTCTGTGGGATACGAACAAAACGGCAGCCTGCATCACCTGCTCCCGCCCCGTCCCCCGCTCAGCCTGGATCTGATCTACCTGTGCAGTGAGGTGGACCTCGTAAAGTTCACCTCCGCCGGTCGCTTCGGTTATTTTCGGCACATCGTTCATACAAAGGAAATCCCGGTGGCGGACTTGCTCGCGGCGCACATTCAGCAAGCCGGCACTGCTCACAAGCAGGATGGTTGGACGAATAAAGCGCTGCAGGAGTTGATTACCTTGCTGAGAGACGATTACCCGACCCTCATGGCGGTCCTTGGGGCTTTGAGCGATGTTCCTGCATGAACCAGGATCAGACGCGGGGATGAACACTCATGAAAGCTAGGAACAGGCTGCCCATTTTGATTATCATCGTGGGAGTGGGACTGGCAGCGGCAGCCTCCCTGGCTGACCTGATCGGCTTGGGGAGCAAAGGCGGAGTCCCCGCCGTGCAAATTCTCGCCGCCGAAATCGGCCTGGGGATGGCGCTGTTCGGCTTGTGGATGTCCATTCGACAGAAGGGGAAGGAACCCGAATGGACCGGTGAAAGGGGGGATCGGTTCGAACGAATCCTTTCGCAGCCTGTCCACACCTGGGTCATCTTCGGCTTCCTGACCGCGTACATGTTATTCTTCATCCTGCCGACCTTCCTGAACGCCTCCACTCAATTCCGCTATCCAAGCGATTTCTTCATCGAACGCGAGCACATCGGCTTCGACGCGCGCCTGACCCTCGAACACGTACGCGTCTGGTTCACCGGGGAACGACCAGCCAAGTACATCTTCCCGCCACTGACCACGATCCTGTTCGCCCCGCTGCTCCTGCTGGATTATCCACAATACTATTACGTGATCACTGCACTGACCCTGGTCAGCACGCTGGTTCTCAATCTGCTGCTGCCATTGAAAATGACCAGGGCGCAGGACCACCTGCTGGTCTATTTCATCTTTGGAATTTCAATCTTCTCCTACGGTTTGCAATTCGAACTGGAGACCGGCCAATTCTATACGATTGCCATGTTGTTGAGCCTGGCCGCGATCTACCTCTTTCACCGACACCCCGCGTACCGCTTTTTTGCCTATGTCCTTTTCTGCGTTTCCATCCAGCTCAAGGTCATTCCCGCCATATTCATCCTGATGTTCGTGGACGATTGGCGCGATTGGAAATCCAACCTGCGCCGTTTTGCCGCGCTCGGGCTGGCAAACTTCCTGCTCTTGTTCCTGCTCGGCGGATCGTACTTTGACGCGTTCATCACCCACCTTGCGGACGGCGGCGCCACCCACGAGCTCGAGTACAACCATTCAATCTATGCCTTCGTGACGAATCTCTCTTCCACAGGATACGGGATCTTCCACGGGGAATCGCTCAGATGGATTCAGATGAATTCAAGCGCGATCACAGCCGGGTTGAGCATTTTCGTTCTCCTTTGCCTCGGCCTGCTCGTTTTTCAGGCGCATCGAAAAACTATCCGCGGATTCCACGCGCCCCTTTTCATGGTTTGCACGATCGGCGCGTTGATGCTGCCCTCCATCAGCCACGACTACAAGCTCCCCATGCTGACCGCGCCTTTCGTTCTGGGAATGTCGAATATCAAATTGCCCGACCGCAGGTGGAGGAGGATCGCAACGATCCTGCTGATCGTTCTGGCTTCGCTGATCTATTCCGCCACGCTCGTCCCATGGAACGCACGGCCGGCCTGCCTTCACAATGCATTCCCGTTGTTGTTGGGACTGTTGATCAGCATCTCATTCATCGCTTTCATTCAGAAGGAAGATAATTGACTGCCATTATTGCACGTTGATAAAAACTTCCCAAACCAAACTTGAAACGCCAATTGCAATCTACAATCGTCAATCCACAATCGTCAATCCACAATCGTCAATCTGCAATCAAAAGGAAAGGATCTAGATCATGCCCGCATTTTTCATCCTCCTGTACCGCTTCTTTCGCAGCCTGTGGCACGGATTGAAGGATCGTGAATTTCGCGCGCTCTTCCTGTGGGTGCTGACCATCCTCATCCTGGGCACCTGGTTCTACGCCCGCGTGGAAGGCTGGCGCGTGCTAGATTCCCTGTACTTCACGATCACCACACTGACCACTATCGGATATGGCGATTTTTACCCGAAGACGGATGCAGGCAAGATCTTCACCATCTTATACATCTTCGTCGGGCTGGGATTGATCTCCTCGTTCATCATCCTGCTTGGGGAGAAATCCGGGCTGATCCGGCGGTCAGAGGAAAAGGAAAAATAAGTCTTCCCGGCAAAGGGCAGGCAGGAGAGTTCCATGGAAGCAAAACGGACAAAGATCGGTTATCTGGTCGGAGGTGGTTTAAAGGAGAATTTCCGCGTGCGACTCACGGTCTCGCCACAGGAGATTCAAGAGGGCGCCTTCGTGGTCCTCTCCAGCGGATACTGGCGCTATTACGGCATCGTCACCGATATTCAACTCGGCGCCACGGACCCGCGCTTCGCAGACGAACAGATGGGAGGGCGATTCCCGGCGCACATCTCGAACGCCCTGCACGGACAGACGCTTTTCGCCAATCTTGAGGTGCTGCCCAATCTGATGCTCGAGGTCGGGCCGGACGAATCCAGCCCGGAGTACGCCGGTTGGATTCGATCCAATCCGCAGCCGAAACTGCTGCCTGTAAAGAACATCCCGCCACACCACGCCGAGGTCTACCTTGCGGGGGAGGGCGACATCGCCCAGATCTTCGGCAAACCTGGGGAGAAGGGCAACTTCATCATCGGCCACACGCGCGAGCAGGGACATCCGGTATGCCTCGACCTCGAGAAGTTCGTGCAGCGCTCCTCCGGCGTGTTCGGCGCGACCGGCACCGGCAAATCGTTCCTCACGCGGCTGATACTGGCAGGGCTGATCCAGTTCAATAAGGCCTCGGTGTTGGTGCTGGATATGCACAACGAGTACGGATTCAACGACAAGGCCTCCGATACAAAAATGGAGGTGAAAGGATTGAAGACCCTGTTCAAATCCAGGGTGCGGGTTGTCGGGCTGGGAGCCGGCACCACGATCCGCGGGGAACAGGTTGATTTCAATCTGGAAATCCCGATGGAGGAACTTTCCACCGCCGATATCGAAATCCTGACGCGTGAGTTGAACCTGAAGGAAACCACACCCACCACCCTCAGCGCGCTGTACAACTCGTTCAAAAACAATTGGTTCGCACACTTCAAGGCCATGAACCGCGAGGAAGTGGAAGTAACCGATGACAGGGGAAAGGTGAGGAAGACACCGCATCCCGGCAGCGTGGCGGCGTGGGCGGAACCCAATGGCGTCAACGTGATGGCCGCCGAAGGTCTGCACGACAAGCTGCGGCGGGTGTTCGACAAGCCATACATCGTCCAAAAGCCCGCCGCGGACGGGCTGAAGAACATCATCCAGACGCTCGAGAACGGCGGGCACGTGGTGCTCTCGTTCGGCGAATACGAAAGCGACCTGGATTACCTGCTGGTCTCGAACCTGCTCACGCGCAAGATCCGCAGTTCATGGGAACACAAGACCAATACCTTCCGCACGCACGATCCTGCGTCAGGCGCAGGAGAGCCGCGCCCGCTGGTGATCGTTCTCGAGGAGGCGCACAAATTGCTCAATCGCGAGATGGCCTCCCAGACGACCTTTGCCACGATTGCGCGCGAGTTGCGCAAGTATTACGTCACGCTGTTGATCGTGGACCAGCGCCCGTCTCAAATCTACGACGAGGTGATGTCGCAGTTGGGGACGCGCATTTCCGGCTGGCTCGGTGACGAGGACGACATCCACGCCGTGCTCTCGGGCCTCTCGGGACGTGAGGCTTTGCGAGGCATGCTGGCGCGGCTGCAGCCGAAGGAGGAGGTGCTGCTGCTCGGCTGGGGCGTGCCGATGCCGCTGCCGGTGCGGTCGAGAAGGTATGACGAGGGATTCTGGAAGGAATTGACAGGCGGCACGAAGAAAAGCAGGGAGCAAAACTTGAAGGAGTTGGGGTTTTAAACCATACCTAAGCAGTATAATTTTAGGCGGATGCATGAATGGAAGATATTGAATTCGAGTGGGATGACGAAAAGGCAGAAAGCAACCTTGAAAAGCATGGAGTAAGCTTTGAAGAGGCGGCTACCATATTCAATGACCCATTAATCGCATCGATATCCGACCCGGCCCATTCAAGAGCCGAAGAGCGGTACATCTCGATGGGTATTTCTATAAGTGGACACGTGCTGGTGGTGGTCCACACTGAACGCGAGAAAAGGATTCGATTGATCAGTTGTCGAAAAGCAACCAAAAACGAAAGAAAAACCTATGATGACCAATAAGAAAAAACGGGAACACAAATTGCGTGCCGAATACGATTTTAGCAAGGCTGAGCGCGGCAGGTTTTTTCGTCCTTTGGACAAGGGGTATAAAGTGAATATCCAGCGCCAGGATGGAACCGTGATGGTTAATCATTACACCCTGACGGAAGGGACCGTCCTGCTCGCGCCGGATGTGCGCGAATACTTCTCCGATTCACAATCCGTCAATGAAGCTTTGCGCTCGTTGATTCATTTATCGGAAAAAGTACCTGCTCGAAAATATGGCCAGCAAGGCTCCGCTGCACGGCGGGTGGCTGACAAGGGAAATTAGAACAGGTCTGGCCTTCTGCACAATCAAGTTTGAAGGAGAGATTTTCGCTTCTTGATGCCTCTGCCGGCCAAAGGTGTCAAGAAGGTATGACGAGGGATTCTGGAAGGAATTGACAAGCGGCACGAAGAAAAGCAAGGAGCAAAATTTGAAGGAACTGGGATTTTAGGAGAAAGTGTATAATCTTACCAGTAAGAAAGGAGAAATGATGGAAACCGTCGCCACCACCCGCATGTCATCCAAGGGACAGGTTGTCATCCCTGAAACGATTCGCAAGCGGTTGAAATTGGAGGAAGGCTCACAGTTTGTTGTCGTGGGCGATGCAGATGTCATCATCCTGAAAGCGATCGCCCCACCGGACTTGGGCAAGTTTGACGCACTCATTCAACAGGCGCGCAAACAGGCAAAGGCGGCGGGATTGAAACGAAAAGACATCGAATCTGCCATCGCCAAAGCGCGAGAGCGCAAGTGAAAGTCGTTCTGGATTTGAAAGTTGTGATGGATACGAATGTAATTGTGTCAGGAGTTTTCTTCAGCGGACCTCCCTTTCAAATTCTCGAAGCGTGGCAGTCAGGGGCGTTCGAACTTGCTGTTTCTCAGGAGATATTGGAGGAATATCAGCGGGTCGGGATGACTCTGCAGGAGGGATACCAAAACGTTGACTTAAAGCCCTTTTTGAATTTCGTAATCGAACATGCGAAGTTTTATGAATCAGTGGTTTTGGAAGAAGCCATCTGCGAAGATCCTGACGACGACAAGTTTTTTGCCTGTGCGCTGGCGAGCGGAAGCGAGACCATCATCAGCGGGGACAAGCATCTATTGAAGGCTTCGGGATATCAGGGGATTCGGGTATTGAAGCCGCGCCAGTTTTTGGATACGTATTTGAGATGACGAGATGATCGATGACTGCCCTCCACCGAATGAAGGGCTCACGCAGGTGTGACGAGGAGTTCTGGAAGGAATTGACAGGCGGCACGAAGAAAAGCAAGGAGCAGAATTTGAAGGAACTAGGTTTTTGATTCCTTGAGAGATTGCTATGAGTCAAGACAACAGAGTTCCAAAGATTATAAAAGATTTTGTTGGTCAGCCAGCTGCCCAAACTGTTTTGTCCTTCTTGTCCTTTGAAGATTGGCTCAGTAAAAAGGAAAATGAGGCTCAAGACTGGGTTGTTGTTGCTCGTATTTGGCGTGACGAAACTACTGATTTCTTTACGATAAGTGCCTTAGGATTGTTTCAAGAAGATACACTAAAGAAAATTTTGTCGACAAATTCTTGGGATGTAGATACGCATATTGGGCATCCTTCATTCAATAGGCACGGAGAGGATGGATTTGTATACTACAGTTCATATGAAGTTGAAAAAGTGAATGCTGTCCAATTTCTGCCGTTTACAATTCTTCGAGAATTTCATGGATATGTTCCAAACACATTTGAGCTTGCCCAAGATTTCATTTTATATCACGAAGCTTTTTATGTTCCTGAAAAGAACGAATATCATCGTATTACTGATGATGGTGAAATCCAACCAGTAATTCGTATTATTCGTGAAAAAGAGAATCAAACAATCTTGGTAGAAGCTCACCATCTCAAAGATTATCTCGCTGCCAAAAAATGTTACCTTGTCCGTTATCATGACCATCGCAGGCATGCTACTGATGACATTAGTTCTTATATAAATGGTCAATTTGCAAGTTGTCAAGGCACTGATGAAAAATCAAATTTTGAATTCTGGCTAAGAACTGACATTCCAATTAGAGAATACAAAAGTTCATCTAGACTTCTAGGGAAAGATGTTGTTACTCCCTATTCTGAGCCTGACAAACGTCACACAAACCCATTTTCGAAAGATCGCTATGTTAACTTTATTGTTGGCAGAGACGACCAAGGTAATGAAGTTGAAGCAACATGTAACGAAGATGAACTATCTAACTACTTTACTGATAGAGGTACGCCCCATTTTTTAACAGCTGCATATTTTGGTCGTGAAGTCTTGGGAAAATATTATCAAGAGCCTCGACGCTATAGTCTCAGTCACTCATATCTCAACTGTATGAGCATATGGAGTATTCCCTTTGATACAACGAGTGAAGGTTTAGTCCAAGTTTGGTTGGGAGATTTAGGACGAATTCCTTATAGAGAACAATTACACTGGCGCCAATTTAATGTTACTCCTAAAGGGACTATAACAAAACATAGATGGCTTCGTGATTTTATGGCTGAATTTGCAGACCCTGAACTAGATGCAGATCCAATTTATTACTTTCATACTGCATTCAATCAGTTGCAGAAAGAAAGTAAAGCAAAATATGACGAGGAGCTTTTCAAAGGGCTATCTGAGGAAGATAGCCATGCATATGAAACTTTACATTTGCCTTTGACTGAAGAATGGAAAGAATTTGATGAGCAGGTTCAGGCACTTGCAAAAGTGGTCGTTGACTCTTTGAATGTGGAATTGCTTTCAAGGGAAACTGGCGCAGTCATTGACGGCAAATCGATAAAAGGCTCAATAGATTTATTAGGAGCATTTTTAGAAAAATATGGGGTCGATGAAATAAAAAAGTCTGAGACGCTATCTGCTTTTCAGGTTGTGCAAACAACACGGTCTACTGGTTCAGCTCATAGAAAGGGCGAGAAATTTGAAAAAGCTCTCCAAAAATATGGCTTACTAAATCTCTCAAATTTTGAGAAATTCAAGAAGTTGACTATAGACGTTATTAATGCTCTAACTGCAATTACAGAAATTATTCATTAGAAAGGTAGTGACAAGCAGGAATAAAAGTGTAGTTGCCTGTTGAAATTGCGAAGGAATATTCGAGGGACCTCTCCCCCGTCCCTTCTCCGAACGGAGAGGGATGCCTTGCATGGTTGTGACGAATTAAGTTGAACTTATCTTCAGAAATTGCCAAGTCGTATTCGAGCCCAGCACAGCGAATCCGCGTGATGACGGAGGTGATCGACCTAACCCCCGCCCCCTTCGGGAAGCACCCCCGAAGGGGGCTCCGAGCGGAGAGGGGTGCCTTGCATGGTTTTGACGAATGAAGGCGGGATACAGAATAAACTTGAACTAATCTCCTGAAATCACTCCATAGTATCACGCTGTTGGCAGCGAATCCGTGTAATGACAGAAGAGTGAGTCAGCCTCTCGGGGTTCTGCCCCTCATTGCGGAATGACTTTGATAATCCGGTAAAAGTATGATCCTAGATCAATCATCAACAAAACAGACCGATCGAAAGCCTACTAAATATGCTGAATCGCAACCAAGGTGCCTATGCGCAGTTCAGTAGGCTAAAATCCCGCTGCGGGTACAATCCACTCATCCTGTCCCTTTTCTCTCTTTTCCCCGACTTAACCTGTAGGAACCGCAGCAAGGGACAAAGCATGCAGGCATCCCATATCATGGACGAAACCGCATTGGTACGCGCTGCCCAAATGGACGCGCAGGCGTTCGGGGAAATCGTGAATGGGAAAATGCTTCCAAGCCCTCACGCGGAGATCGTTCAAAAATGGTGGAAGGAAATCCCAAATCATTTCTCAAATGGGGAAACAGGCGAATTTGTCGTGATGCCAAACCACATTCATGGAACAATCTTCATCATGGAACGTAGTAGGGGCACGGTCCCCGTGCCCGATGAAAAGAAAAGGGTTAGGAAGACAATGGGCGGGGAAACCCCGCCGCAAGAGAAACCAACATTGGGTCAAATTGTGGCGTATTACAAATATCAATCCACAAAGGAAATGAATGCATTGGCAAGGACCGGGGTGGTCACAAAGTTTTGGCAGCGCAATTACTACGAACACATCATCCGCGATGAAAAAGGATTGAAAGCCATAACGGAATACATTGAATCCAATCCCCTGTTATGGGAAGATGCTGCTGAAAATCCTGTCAAGGCTCGTCAATAAATAAATCCCCTGCCTGGCTGGCAGGGTTTTCGATCAAAGGGATGCCCCTAATCTTCGATAATGTCAATATCGTGCGTGATCTCGATCGCGTCCCGCAGTGTGGCGTAGACCGAGCAATATTTCTCCTCGCTTAACTGGATCGCCTTGCGGACCTTTTCCTGGTCGATATACCTCCCCTCGACCCGGTAATGGAGGTGAATCCGGCGAAAGCGCCAGGGCGGGACGTCGTCCTGCACGCTCTCGGCGGTCACTTTCAATGACTGCAGATCCTGCCGCTGCTTGATCAGGATCTCGACTACATCGAAGGAGGAGCACCCGATCAAAGCCATGGTCAGCAGGTCCGAGGGGCTTACGCTCCCCGGCTTTTTCATCGTGATTTGATTGCCCTCCGCATCGCTGAGGGCAAATTTTTCCGCAGGATTCCAGGTCAGGTAGGTATTTTTGATCGTCATACCAGCAGTATAGCATCCAAATCATCCGGCCACATCATGGTACGATTGCCGTGGGAGGCTCCAATGAATTCTTTTCTGATTGCCGCCATTTTTTTCGCCGCGCTCGAGTCGCTGGTGTTATGGAAAGGCTGGCGCCGCCTCGAATTCCTGAGCAAGCCGGGGGTGATGATCTGTCTTTTCCTCTGGCTGTTCTCGGCTGCCGGCCTGGACGGAGCCATGTTCTGGTTCGGTCTCGGGATTCTGTTCTCGCTGGCGGGGGATGTGCTGCTGATGATCTCCGTCGACCGACTGTTCCTTGCCGGGTTGATCGCGTTTCTGGCTGCCCACCTATGCTACGTGATCGGCTTCAACATCCCGCTGCCGCAAGTCACCGCCTGGAGTCTGGTGCTTGCAGTTGTGATCGGATTTGGTGGAGCGCGGCTGATCCGCAGGATCGTTGCACCGCTGACGGCGCAGGGGAAGGCGCGCCTGCGGATGCCGATCCTGATCTACAGCCTGGTGATCTCGCTCATGCTGCTCTCCGCCATGCAGAAACTCACAGACCTGACCTGGAACGGCGGCGCGGCAATATTGGTCAGCCTTGGCGCCCTGCTTTTTTACGCTTCGGACATCCTCCTGGCCTGGAACAAGTTCGTCTCGCCGATCAAACACGGGCGCCTGTTCAACATCGGAGCCTATCACCTGGGGCAGATCGCATTGATCGCCGGCGTGGTGATGCAATTCGGGAAATGAACGTGGGATCCGGACGCAATGGCTGGATCTAGATGGAGAACGCAAAAGCGGAGATGATCATCCCTCCGCCCATCACAAGATCGATCACGATCAGCATGAACCACATCCAGAACATGGCAGGAGCTTTTTGTTCAAGCACCGCCTCGGAGGGATCATCCGGGTTGTAATACACCGGAACCATTGCTCCGACCGGGTAGCGCGCGATCACGCCTGCCGCGCCGGAGCCGCCCACCTCCATCCCGGGCGCGATGCGGTTCCCCTGATGGGCTTTTCCCATCACCTTGTATGAATACAATACGAACGGATAATTCACGCGGCCGCGATTGTTACCCGACCGCCTCGATTGCAGCGTCGATACCATGACCGTCCCGGATGTGGACGGCCAGGTGCTAGCTGCGGCAGCCTTTCTGCGCATCGAGAAGATGATCAACAGAAAAATGATGTTGATCACGACGAGCACGGATCCAAAAATCCCTACGATAAGCAGCGTTTCATTTTCCATGAGGGCACCTCCAAAACCTTTAAAGATGGACTGGAAAGTATCAAAAGAAATTCTCATGAGTATAGCCCCGCGTCATTCCCGATTGAGGGGGTCATTGGTCATGGGAGGGCAGTCCCGGCAAGATGTGTGGAGGCCGAATACATCTCCCTCAGGAATCTCGAAGGGCGGCGAGCCAGCAAGCTCGGTGTTTCAAATCCGGAATCTGAGGCGAGGGTGGAAAACATTCCAAACGAAAGCGGGTACGGGACCCATGGATTGCCGGTCTCCACGTTGTATTCGACCAGCAGGAGGATTCCGCCCGGCTTGAGCATCGAGGCGACAAGGCGGAGCATTCGACCGTGATCCTTGAAGAAATGCAGGGAGTTGGCCATCAACACCCCATCCAGCGGTGGAAGGTTCACTGGCCGGGAAAAATCTTTCGCTAGCAGAATCAAGCCATCGGTCCCTCCGAAGCGGGCTCGGTACTCCCCCTCCAAATCCTTCAGCGCCCGGCGATCCTGGTCGATGGCATGAATGACAGCCTGCGAACCGGTCAATTCCCGCAGAGCCAGCGTGAAGGCGCCGCGCCCGGCGCCCAGGTCGGCCCATACTCCGCCCGTGGAGAATCCGGCGGGTTCGAGCAGCCGCACGTGATCCGCATGAACCATAAGGGACAGATCAATCCGTGCTGACGATCACTTCGTGGATCAGGTGCGCGTATCGATTCTGCAGACGGATGTAATGGCTTTGGATCGCATCCGCCTCGGCTCCCTCGGGCGCAAGGAAACGGCCTCGCTCCACGCCGCTGCGGGCGATCTCGCGGCACACTGCTTCGGTGATGAGCTCGGCCAGAAGCACCTGTCCCTCCTGCGTCGTATCCAACCTGCTTTGTGAATCAAGATAGCGCTTCACCGAAGGAGCGGCGGTCGCCACCACGATGTTCGAATTGACGCGATCGAAGAACACGCGTTGACGCGGATCCATGCGATCGTCGAAACGAATGTCGGTGAACAGGGAGCGGCTGCCGCGGGTCGGCGCAGCGATGATCCTTTCCTTTTTCGAATGCACCTGAACCATCGCCTCAGCCTTCAGCCTCGCCAGATAGGCGGTCAACACCGCCTCACCGCCCACCTGCCGCCCCTCCACTCGCACCTTCGCCTGCCCAACTCTTGGATCGTTCTTGAACGGCTGAATGACCACCTGCGGGGTCAGGACGATCACTTCCGGACTGTTCGAGAACACGTTGACGGTGTTCCCGATGCGCGCCTTGTCCACAAGGTCCACACGCAGCGTGAGCGTGACCGGCTGGCCGGTTTGCACGTACACTCTCTCTGGGAAGAAACCGATTCCCGAAGGGGGAAGTTCGATGCGCTTGTCTCCGTCATCCGGAACCCTGGGATCGCTCAATTCGGATACCGCGATCGAATTCAACTCGTGCAGGGCATGATCCAGTTTTTGGCGAAGGCGTTTATCGAGCTTGGTTTGCTCATCGTGCAGGGCGTGCTCGCGTTCGGTCTCGATCAGCGGATCGAGTCTCTTCTCCACAGCGGTCTTTAATGCTTTGGCGAAGGGATGCGTCCAGTTGATCCCGTCGCGGGTGGCGGTCAGGACCGGTTCGTCGTTCTTGAGCAGGTCGTGCAGGTAATCGCACTGAATCGATCCGTAAAAGTATGCCGCATATGGATCGTTCTCATACTTGAGCATGGTCAGTGAAATGACGGTATCGCGACTGATCACCAATAATCCCCCATCGGCGTAATCCCCCTCCTCGCCGCGCGTCGAAAGCTGGATGTTCGAACGAAAGACATGCAGCCGCGCCCCGGCCGGAAAGCCCGGGATCCTGAACTTCTCGCTGAGCACGCGCTCGCCCTTCGGCGATTTGTAGCTGAGCACATGTTCGTGACGGATTTTTCCGTCGCTGCCGACATCCCGCAGCACGATCCGGCGTTTGGGATCGCTCATGATCGGGCGCAGCTCGAAGTGCCGCTGAAGATAATTTCTCAGGTTGTTGTATTGCGGCACATTGACGTCGCTCCGTGAGACGATGATCTCCACCAGCGTCCCGTTCCCCTGGGGCAGGTTGTATTGCTCGCGCAGCGGCACCGTGGCACGAACTGGAACTTCCAGCTCAAAGGTCGGGACCCCTTTCTTGATGAGCAGCGAACAGGAATAATAATTCGCCCCCTTGAAGGATCGCACATGACCGTGCCCGAGACCGAAGATTGCATCCTTCAATCCGCGCCCCCACATGCCGCGCACGTGCTTGTCCTCCTTCAGGCCGCTGGTCGCCTCTCCGTAGGTTCCAACCACCTTGTCCATGCGCGAGTCCGTCATACCTTCGGCGTAATCGTATACGCGAATGAGCGAGTTGCGATGCTTGCGCGTGACCTCGATGACGATCTCACCGCCGGCTTCCAGGCCATTCGATTCGAGGCGCGCGTAGCTGTCGTTACAGTTGGTGATGACCTCCACCAGCGCACGCAGTACATCCTTGCGAATCGCCTGATCCGCCTGCTGGAGCGCCACCCGGTCGGCATACTGCAGTTTCCTGCTGTTGATCGCCATTCACAACCCCGCTACTTTTTCCCTTTTTTCTTCTTAATGGTTTTTGAAGCCGGTTTCTTGTGGGTTCCGAGCAGCGCAGAAAAACGAAGTTCACAATAATCCAGGAAGGCCTGCAAATCCTTGCGCTCGGAGATCTGAACATATTCCCGGAACAATTCCAGATTTCGATTGAGCGTCTGAGGCGTGCTCTCGAGCGTGCACAACAGCATGCTGCGGAACTCATACTCGTTGATCCTGGCCGACTTCCCATGCCTCTTGAAATTCCGGTAGGCATCGGAGGTCTCCATGGTGCGGACGAACTTCCCGGCGCGCGTCCTTAAATCGGTCTGCACGACCAGAGTGGATATCGGGCTCGACCCGCCCAGCATTTTCTCCACCTTCTCGGCGAATTTCATCCCCTTCGGGGTGAGCTTGAAGCTGTTTGACGCGCTGCCTACCAGATACCCCTTGCGGCGGCAGTCGCTCCAGCGCCGGCTGACCGAGGCGGAATCCGGCCAATAGGGATACTTGAGCAGCGAAAACCGCTTGGGAAAAAGTGTGAAACAAGCCGAGACGATGTCCTCGCTGGTGAGCGGGATTCCCTGCGTGCTCAAAAAATGCATCGAGTACACCACCAGTTCGTTCAGGTGAATCCTGGTGTATACCTCAGGATCGAATTGGGGTGGATTGGTCAGGTTCAGCATATCCCCCTCCACGAATCGAATAAAGCAAGAATACAGCGCATGCTGCCTGCGAAGATCATGGGTGAAAGGTCTCTTTTCTCACGGATTTACGGATGGGGGATATTCTACCGCACTCATGAAATCATCCGACCTGCAAGGCGCAAGATGTCCATCCCGCCGACCGAAAGGATCCTTTATCAAGGTGTGATTCTTCCTACAAAAAACTCCCCTCGGTGATTCGAGGGGAGTCCATGCGTGAAGCCAATTTCCTCAGGATGGTTGCCTCCGGAAGTATCTTCGGACTTTGGCCGCGAACTGCCGGTCGGTCAGCTTGTCGGAGGTTTCGATGGCGGCGATGCGGTTTTGAATTCGTTCGTGCCGCATCTGCTTCTGCAATTCGCGTTTCGCCTCACCGGGGCCAAAAATCAGGATCGATCCCGCGTCGCGGATGCTGGCCAGGACCTCGCGATAGAAGCGGTTCAAATGCTCCCTCCGCTGACGGTCGCGTTCCGCCTTGAAGTATTGGGCGCTGTACGGCATGCGTGTGCGCGCTCCCCCGGGTATTTTGTTTGGTTTCTGGACGTTCGACAGGATCCTTCTGATCTCCTCCCTCTTGTCTTGCAGGATCACGATCACGGCTTGCTTGTGGTCGATCCACAGGCCGATCTGCTTTTCCATGGAACCTCCTCGTCTCAAATGAAAGCACGACCTGCTTAAAGTATACAGAATCGGCCGGCTGATTGCAAATTTTTAACCTTAAATTTTTCCCGTGAGAACCCGATATATGGGCTCACCCCCAATGTACTGCGGAGCGAACGGGGTACGATGTATGCTTCGGGAGAGATCGCAAGAATTTCCCTTCGTTAATCCCCGCGAACACCGCGATCCACTGGAGGAAAACGGATTTCACCCTTCCTTCTCGACCCTCCGCAATCCAGTCCATCCCTTCGCCATTCCTTTATAATCGAGTTCACGGGAATCGGATGGACAATAATGGTTTCCAGACCTCGTTGCTATTCCCCGCGGAGGAACACTCCACTTCCCAACAGGCCAGGGCATGGGCGGTGAAAGGATGATCGAGATCCGGCCTGTCCTCTCCCCTCGGGAAAGAAATGCGTTTCTCACCTTTCCCTGGAAGATCTATCGCAACGATCCACTCTGGGTGCCGCCGGTCATGCGCGAGCGTGCCAAGCTGATCGATCCTCACCGGGGGCCGTTCTTTAAGAACGGCACGGCAGATTTGTTCATTGCCTGTAAGGATGATCGCCCGGCTGGAACGATCTGCCTGGCGGAGGATTGGAACAACACCCGCCACAAAGGGCAGGCGGAATGCATGTTCGGCTTTTTGGAATGCATCCGGGACTATTCCGTTTTTGAATCCATGTTCCAATTCGCCGAGGTCTGGGCTGCGGGACGGAACATGAAATCGATCTATGGTCCGTACAACCTGGACCGTGAAGACTCACGCGGCATCCTGATCGAGGGGCGCGACCGGCCGCCGGCGCTGTACTGCGGACATCATCCTCCGTACTATCGGGAATTTCTCGAGCGCTTCGGATTCATGAAAGACGGTGAGGACGGGCTGGCCTATGCCATTGACATCGACCTGACCCAGCCAAGAGTCCGCAGGTTGATGCGGGTGGCGGATCAGGTCCGCGCCCGAAACCCGCGCTTCACCGTACGGAGCGCCATCCTTAAGGAGAAGGAGGCCGAGATCGACCGCATCCTTCTCCTGCAAAATCGCGGCCTGGAGCACATGCCCGGCATGGTGCCCTACACCCGCTCGGATATCGAATCGATGATCCTGCCGCTACTGGACCTGGTCGATCTGGATCTCGTGTTGTTCGCCGAAGTGAATGGGGAACCGGCGGGGTTCTTCCCCGGAATTCCAAATTACAATGAAATCCTGATTCACCTGAACGGCTTGAGATATCCATGGGATTATCTGCGTGCGCTGTACTACAGGAACAAGAAACCAACGAGTCTTTCGATCAAGAGTATCGTAATGCTTCCAGAATATTGGGAGTCGGGTTTGGCGCTGCTGTTATTCGATGAGATGGCCAGGCGCGCGGCCGCGCGCGGTTACACCTGGGCGGACCTGTCTCTGACGGGGGAGGATAATGTGGACACCCGGCCGCTGGCCCATCACATGGGCGCGCAGGTTTACAAACGATACCGGTTCTACAGAAAACCGGTCGATTGATTTCACGAGGGGAATCACAAGATGACCCGGGTTACTGAGTCATCCTTACGAAAAATCCGAATTCATCAAAGTTTCGGAAACCGGCTCACCACCTTCGCCATCGCAGGAGGTCGATCCATGACTCCTCCCTGGTGGATGCCGATTAGCGTGCCCTCGACCGCATATTTCAATTCAAGAAAAGCCTGCCCGGTCAGGTATCGCTCGGCGTCCACTGCACAGGAGGTCACCCAACCGATGCGCTCGCCGCTGGTATTCACTAGCGGGTCGCCGTTATGCGCCATGCGGACGCGCGGCTCGTCGAAGCGGAAGCGGACCACGACTCCGCGGCGTTCCTTCTCTCGTGCCAGGAAGGCTTCGCGCCCGATGAACCACGGCTTGTACGGCTTGACGTAGGATCCGAAACCGCCCTCAGCCACGCCCAGATCGCGCCCGGAGCGGAAGATGGTATTCTCCCACCCTGCGGCGGAAGGACCGCCCTTCCACGAACCCAAGCCCATCTCGTGACCGTACAGCGGCAGGCCGGCCTCGGTGCGCAGCGAATCGCGCGCGCCCAGCCCGATCGGCTTGACCCCGAACGGTTCGCCCGCCTTCAATATCGAATTCCAGAACTCCACGGCGCGCTCGGGATGCACGAACAATTCGAAGGCCATCTTCTCGCCGGTGTAACCGGTGCGCGAGACGATCAGGTCAAAGCGCTTCCCTGAACCTGTCGAAGGATCGCCGACCACGGCATCGCACAACTCGGTTCTCTTCAATTTCATGATCCGCGCCCTTGTTTCGTCGTCCACGCCCATGGCCAGCAGTGTCTCGCGGCTCTTCGGTCCCTGCAGGGCGATGTCCACGCGCATGGCGGTACCGGATTTCGGGTCCCGCAGGTTTCGAATTTCGGCGTTGTATCCGTAGGTGCGCGCCCACGGCCGCTTGATCTCGATCTTCACAGTGCCGTCACGAACGCTTTCCAGCCAGGTCCGATCGTTGTCGTCGTTTGAGGCATTCACGACCACAAGGTAATCGTTCCAGCCGCGGCGGTAGACGAGCGTGTCGTCCACCACGTCCGCCTCGGGCGTGAGAAAGTGCGTGTACAGCGACTCGCCGGGGGATAACCCGCCGCAGTCGTTCCCGCACACCGCGTCCAGGAAGGAGGCGGCATCGGCGCCGCGGACGTCATACACGCCCATGTGCGAGACGTCGAACAAACCTGCGGCCTGCCGCGTGGCAAGATGCTCCTCCACCACCGAGGTGTACCAGACCGGCATATCCCAACCTGCGAAGGGAACCATCCTTGCTCCCAATGCCTTATGCGTTTCGTGCAGGGCGGTGAATTTCGGTTCCCCTTCGGGAGGCTCACTCCATAGAAATGGCAGCTTCTGAGTTGTCTCGGTTTTGACCTCAGGCTGAATTCCGAAGAACCAGGGTTTTTGAGCACCGGCTTCCCTTTTTCCCTTGGGAGCGCCCTTCGAGGAGGTTTTTGACTTCCTCTGAACATCCATCACCACGAATGGACCGGGCATGCGCCGGGCGCTGAAATCCTTTTCGCCATCCAGATTGAAGGATACATACCCGTCCGAGAGATCCCGCAGCCAGGTGCCCACCGCGGCTGCTTTCGCCGGCGGCACCTCCAGCTGGAATGTATTTTGATCGATACAGGTCAACACACAAGCGACTGCGCCGGCCGCTGTGGCAACAGTGGTCGGAGCCGATTTGCCCTTCTTCATTGCGGACATGTCGCACGAGACGGCATAATCCAGCATCTGGCGTACGCGTCTACCTTTAATTTCAAACGAAGTACTCTTGATTTTATCGTCGATATACCAGAAATGAGGGTAGCCGTTCTTCGTTGATTTGAAATCGATCCCCGCGCTCTCCGCCAGTTTTCTCACCTTCACCTTCGCCGAGTTCCCC